>NZ_JBAKHL010000034.1:0-69450 GCF_036902715.1 Micromonospora sp. CPCC 205546 | reverse complement strand
CCCCCCCACCGGGGGGGGCCCCCCCGGGGGGGGGGGGGGGGCGCCCGCCGCCCGCCCTCCGCCGCGTTCCCGGCCGGGCGATGGCGGCCGCCCGGCCCGCTCCGGGCGACCGCGCGCCGACCGGCACGACAGGCGCCGCTGCCCGGTGACCGGCCTGCGGCCCGCGGTCAGGCGGGCGCGGGGTCGCGGACCAGGATGCGGACCGCCCGGGCCGCCGCGATCGCGTCGACGAGCACCGCGTGTCGGGGCTCGGGCACGTCGAGCAGCCGCTCCGCGCGCAGCGCCGCCAGCGGGGCGAGGCGCCGGTCGGTCAGCACGGTGTCGACCGCCCGCCGGTCGCCGCCGCAGACCAGCGCGCTCAGCGACGCGGCCTCCGGCAGCAGCAGCCGTACGGCCAGCTCGGCCGCGTCGCCCAGCGCCGCCTTCGCCTGGTTGTCGCGCCGCCGGGCGAAGCGCTGCTGGGACCAGCCCCCGGCGGCGGTGCGGCCCTGCACGTAGCGGGTGTCCACCTTGGAGACCGCCAGCTTCTCCCCCGCCGCCACGCCCACCGCCACCGCGCCCTTGCGGGCGAGCAAGAGGCCGATCCGGCGGGGCGCGCTCGCGGCGGCCACGAAGCCGGGCACGTCGGCGGCGCCCGGCGCGCCGGGCGGGGTGTGCAGCTCGGCGGTGGCGCCGTCCGCGGCGGCGAGCAGCAGCCCGTACGCCTCGACGGTGGTGACGGGCGGGCCGTGCCGGTCGGCGAAGCCGTCGACCCAGCGGCCGATCCGACCGGGCTCCACGTCCACCCACCGGCCTCCCCCGGCCGCCGGTCTGCTGCTCATAGGCCCCAAGGTACGGCACTCCGGCCGAGCGGCTCCGGCGGTCACGCAGCGCACGGCTACGGATCCGGGACATCGACCGGTTCTAGTACGCTCGCCGCCGGCCGTTCCCCCGGAAGTTCCAGCCGCGCACCCGCGCCCAGGTGCGGATGCGGCGGCGGGTCGCCAAGCGCCTCGGGGTGCCGGAGGCCGAGGCCCTGGCCGCCCGGGATCCTGGCGACCTCGGCTGACGCGGCGATGCACAGACGCCGCGAGCGCGTCGCCCCGCAGCGGGGCGACGCGCTCGACGGATCTCGGTCAGACGTTGAAGCCGAGGGTACGGAGCTGGTCGCGCCCCTCGTCGGTGATCTTGTCCGGGCCCCACGGCGGGAGCCAGACCCAGTTGATCCGGATGTCGCCGACCAGGCCGCCACCCGGGCCGGTGGTCAGCGCCTGCCGGGTCTGGTCCTCGATCACGTCGGTCAGCGGGCACGCCGCCGAGGTCAGCGTCATGTCCAGGGTGGCGACGTTGTCGTCGTCGACGTGTACGCCGTACAACAGGCCGAGGTCGACCACGTTGATGCCCAGCTCGGGGTCGACGACGTCCTTCATCGCCTCCTCGATGTCGGCGACGGCGGCCTTGCTCCCGCCGGCCGGTGCGGCGCCGTTCGTGGCCGCTGCGGCGGCCTCCGTGCCCGGGGCGGTCGCGCCCTCGGTCGCCGGGGTCGCCGCGGTGGCGGTGTCCTCGCTGCTCATGCCTCAACCTCCGTCGGGCTCACGCCCACACCGGCGCGTGCCGCGGCGTCCTTGAACGCCATCCACGGCAACAGCGCGCACTTGACCCGGGCGGGATAGCGGGCGACGCCCGCGAACGCTACCCCGTCACCGAGCACGTCCTCGTCCGGCGTGACCTGACCACGACCGGACATCAACTCGACGAACGCCTCGTGCACCCGGAACGCGTCGCCCGCGCCCCGGCCCACCAGCAGTTCGTGCAGCACGCTCGCCGACGCCTGGCTGATCGAACAGCCCATGCCGTCGTACGAGACGTCGTGCAGCACGTCGCCGTCGGTAGCCACCCGCACGGTGACCTCGTCACCGCAGGTCGGGTTGACGTGGTGCGCCTCGGCGACCCGGGCGCCCGTGGCGTCCGCGTCGCGCAGGCCGCGACCGTGCGGGTGCTTGTAGTGGTCCAGGATGATCTCCTGGTAGAGAGATTCAAGCTGCATCGGGCTGAACTCCCGTCGATCCGCGGGCTCCTGCGTCGCCGCTCACTCGAACACCTTCCGCACCCGCTCCAGGCCCGCCACCAGGGCGTCGATCTCCTCCGTGGTGGTGTAGAGGTAGAACGAGGCCCGCGTCATGGCCGGCACGCCGAACCGGGTGCACACCGGCTTGGCGCAGTGGTGGCCGACGCGCACCTGCACGCCGAGCGAGTCGAGCACCTGCCCGACGTCGTGCGGGTGGATGTCGCCGAGGGCGAACGAGATGGTGCCGCCCCGGCCCACCGGCACGGTGGGCCCGAATATCCGCAGGCCGGGCACCGTGGCGAGGGCGTCCAGCGCGTACGCCGTCAGCTCCTTCTCGTGCCACTGGATGGCCTGCATCCCGATGCCGCCGAGGTAGTCGACGGCCGCACCGAGCGCGACCGCCTCGGCGATCGGCGGGGTGCCCGCCTCGAACCGGGCCGGCGGCGCGGCGAACGTCGAGCGGGCCATGGTGACCGTCTCGATCATCGATCCGCCGCCCAGCACCGGCGGCATCGCCGCCAGCAGCTCGCCCCGGCCCCAGAGCACCCCGATGCCGGTCGGGCCGCACATCTTGTGCCCCGTGAAGACGACGAAGTCGGCGTCGTGGTCGACCACGTCCATCGGCATGTGCGGCACCGACTGCGAGCAGTCGAGCAGCAGCAGCGCCCCCACCTCGCGGACCCGCGCGGTGATCCGCGAGGTGGCGTTGACCGTGCCGAGGATGTTGGACATGTGCACCAGCGAGACGATCTTCGTCCGCTCGGTGACCAGGTCCTGAAGCCCCGACTCGTCCAGGCGCCCCTGGTCGGTGACCGGGAACCAGCGCAGGGTCGCGCCGGTGCGCTCGCAGAGCAGCTGCCACGGCACGATGTTCGAGTGGTGCTCCATCTCGGAGATCACCACCTCGTCGCCAGGGCCGAGCCGGAAGCGCGGGTCGGCGTCGGGCCGCAGCGAGGCGTTGGAGAACGCGTACGCCACGATGTTGATCGCCTCGGTGGAGTTCTTGGTGAACACCACCTCGTCCACGCTCGGCGCGTTGATGAACGCGGCGATCTTCGCCCGCGCGCCCTCGTACGCCTCGGTGGCCTCGGTGCCCAGCGTGTGCACCGAGCGGGAGACGTTGGCGTTGTGCATCGCGTAGTGCTCACCGAGCACGTCGAGCACCTGCCGCGGCTTGTGCGAGGTGTTGGCGCTGTCGAGGTAGACCAGCCGGTGCCCGTTGACCTCCCGGTCGAGGATCGGGAAGTCGGCGCGCACCGCCGCCACGTCGTAACGCGGCACGTCGTCGTACTGCGGCATCCCCGCCGGGATCGCGATGGAAGTCATGTCGACCGGCCCACCCATTCTTCCGAGAGGACTCAGGCCCGCGCCGCGCCGGCCCCGGCGGCGTACCGCTCGTAGCCCTCTTCCTCGAGCTTGTCGGCCAGCTCCGGGCCGCCCTGCTCGACGATCCGTCCGGCGACGAAGACGTGCACGAAGTCCGGCTTGATGTAGCGCAGGATCCGCGTGTAGTGGGTGATCAGCAGCATGCCGGTGTCGCCGTTGTCGCGGACCCGGTTCACGCCCTCGCTGACCACGCGCAGCGCGTCCACGTCGAGGCCGGAGTCGGTCTCGTCGAGGATGGCGATCTTCGGCTTGAGCAGCTCCAGCTGCACGATCTCGTGCCGCTTCTTCTCACCGCCGGAGAAGCCCTCGTTGACGTTGCGCTGGGCGAAGGCCGGGTCCATCTGGAGGCGCTCCATGGCCCCGCGCAGCTCGCCGCCCCAGGTGCGCAGCTTGGGCGCCTGCCCGTCGATGGCGGTCTTGGCGGTACGCAGGAAGTTCGCCACCGAGACGCCGGGGACCTCGACCGGGTACTGCATGGCCAGGAAGAGCCCGGCGCGGGCCCGCTCGTCCACGGACAGGGCCAGCACGTCCTCGCCGTCGAGGGTCACCGAGCCGCCGGTGATCTCGTACTTGGGGTGGCCGGCGATCGAGTAGGCCAGGGTGGACTTGCCGGAGCCGTTCGGGCCCATGATCGCGTGGGTCTCGCCCGAGCGGACGGTCAGGTCGACACCGGCCAGGATCGGCTTGAGCTCACCCTCGGGCAGCTTGACCGACACCTTCAGGTCGCGGATCTCCAGGGTGCTCATTATCGGGTCACTCCATTGCTCGGCGTGAGACTGACGTAGATGTCGCCGTCTCGGACTTCGACGGGATAGACGGGAACGGGTTCGGTGGCGGGCAGCCCGGTCGGCTCGCCGGTCCTCAGGTCGAAACGGGATCCGTGCAGCCAGCATTCCAGCGTGCAGCCGGAGACCTCCCCCTCGGAGAGGGCGACCGCGGCGTGCGAGCACTCGTCGTAGGCGGCGTAGAAGACGCCGTCCTCGCCGTGCACCAGCGCGATCGGGGTGCCGTCGACGTCCGCGCTGACCACGGTGCCCTTCGGCACGTCCTCGGCGGAGCAGAGACGGATCATCAGGCGCCGGCCTTGCTGAGCCGGGCCTCGATGGCATCCCCCAGGCGCTCGCGCAGCGACTCGACCGGGATCTTGTTGATCAGCTCGGCGAAGAAGCCGCGGACCACCAGGCGCCGCGCCTCGGCCTCCGGGATGCCCCGGGCCATCAGGTAGAACAGCTGCTCGTCGTCGAAACGCCCGGTCGCGCTCGCGTGCCCGGCACCGGCGATCTCGCCGGTCTCGATCTCCAGGTTGGGTACGGAGTCCGCCCGCGCGCCGTCGGTCAGCAGCAGGTTCCGGTTGATCTCGTAGGTGTCGGTGCCGGTCGCCTCGGCGCGGATCAGCACGTCACCCACCCAGACGGTGCGCGCGCTCTCGCCCTGCAGGGCGCCGCGGTAGCCGACGTAGCTGCGGCAGTCCGGCACCGTGTGGTCGACCAGCTGGCGGTGCTCCAGGTGCTGCCCCGAGTCGGCGAAGTAGAGGCCGTACAGCTCGGCCTCGCCGCCCCGGTCGGTGTACTCCACCGAGGTGTACTGCCGGACCAGGTCGCCGCCGAGGGAGACCTGGACGTGCACCACCTTGGCGTCGCGGCCCAGCCGGACCCGCAGGTGCTGGGCCTGCACGGCGTCGTCGGCCCAGTCGGCGACGGTGACCAGGGTCAGCTTCGCCCCGTCGGCCACGGCCACCTCGATGTTGTCGGCCAGCGTGGCCGAACCGACGTGCTCCACCACCAGGGTCACCTCGGCGAACCGGCCCACCTCGACGAAGGTGTGCCCGAAGGCCACGCCCTCGGCGCCCTCGCCGACCACCCGCAGGCTCACCGGCTCGGCCACCACCGCGTCGCGGGCGACCTCGACCAGCAGGGCCTGACCGGCCCCGCCGTAGGCCAGCGCGCTGACCCGGTCGACCGGGGTGAGCACGCTGCCCACCCGGGGGTCGTCGGAGCCGATCCGCCCGACGGTGACGCCCTCGGGCAGGTCGCCGTGCTCGTGGCGGACCGTGCCGGTGGCGGCCTGCGCCTCGCCGGTGAGCCCGCGCAGCCGCTTGAGCGGGGTGAAGCGCCACTCCTCCTCCAGGCCGGTGAGGGCCGGGAAGTCGGCGACGTCGTACGAGCGGAGCGCCTGCGACTTGGTGCTGGGTGGCGCGGAAGCCTGGGTAGTCATCTCTTCCTTGGTCTGTTCTGCGACGACGGTGTCCTGAACTGGGGCGGCGGGCCGGCGCAGCCGGCCCGCCCGCGGCGGCATCAGCCGACCGCGCCCTCCATCTGGAGCTCGATCAGGCGGTTGAGTTCCAGGGCGTACTCCATCGGGAGCTCCTTGGCGATCGGCTCGATGAAGCCGCGCACGATCATCGCCATCGCCTCGTCCTCGCTCAGGCCCCGGCTCATCAGGTAGAAGAGCTGGTCGTCGCTGATCTTGGAGACGGTCGCCTCGTGCCCCATCGACACGTCGTCCTCGCGGATGTCGACGTACGGGTAGGTGTCCGAGCGGGAGATGGTGTCGACCAGCAGCGCGTCGCACTTGACCGTGCTCCGGCTGCTGTGCGAGCCCTCCAGCACCTGGACCAGGCCGCGGTAGGAGGTGCGGCCGCCGCCCCGGGCGATCGACTTGGAGATGATGGTGGAGGAGGTGTGCGGCGCGGCGTGCACCATCTTGGCGCCCGCGTCCTGGTGCTGCCCCTCGCCGGCCATGGCCACCGAGAGCACCTCGCCCTTGGCGTGCTCGCCGGTCATGTAGACCGCCGGGTACTTCATGGTGACCTTGGAGCCGATGTTGCCGTCGACCCACTCCATGGTCGCGCCCTCGTGGCACACGGCCCGCTTGGTGACCAGGTTGTAGACGTTGTTCGACCAGTTCTGGATGGTCGTGTAACGGCACCGGGCGTTCTTCTTGACGATGATCTCCACGACGGCGCTGTGCAGCGAGTCGGAGGAGTAGAGCGGCGCGGTGCAGCCCTCGACGTAGTGCACGTACGCGCCCTCGTCGACGATGATCAGCGTCCGCTCGAACTGGCCCATGTTCTCCGTGTTGATCCGGAAGTAGGCCTGCAGCGGGATCTCCACGTGCACGCCCTTCGGCACGTAGATGAACGAGCCGCCGGACCACACGGAGGTGTTCAGCGCGGCGAACTTGTTGTCGCCGACCGGGATCACCGTGCCGAAGTACTCCTTGAAGACGTCCTCGTGCTCGCGCAGCGCGGTGTCGGTGTCCAGGAAGACGACACCCTGCTCCTCGAGGTCCTCACGGATCTTGTGGTAGACGACCTCGGACTCGTACTGCGCCGCGACGCCGGCGACCAGCCGCTGCTTCTCCGCCTCGGGGATGCCCAGCCGGTCGTAGGTGTTCTTGATGTCCTCGGGCAGGTCCTCCCAGCTGGTGGCCTGCTTCTCCGTGGACCGCACGAAGTACTTGATGTTGTCGAAGTCGATCCCGGTGAGGTCGGCGCCCCAGGCCGGCATCGGCTTGCGGCCGAACAGCCGCAGGCCCTTGAGCCGCAGGTCGAGCATCCAGGCCGGCTCGTTCTTCTTGGCCGAGATGTCCCGCACCACCGCCTCGCTGAGGCCGCGCTGGGCGACCGCCCCGGCGACGTCGGGGTCGGCCCAGCCGTACTCGTAGCGACCCAGGGCGGCGAGCTGCTCTTCCTGGGTCAGGGGCTGGACGATCTGCTCGGTCATCTATCTGTCCTCACAGTGGTGACGGTCTTACCGGACTGGACACGCCTCGGCTGGGTGGGGATGTGCGTGGTGCACACCCCGTCGCCGTGCGCGATGGTGGCCAAACGCTGCACGTGGGTGCCGACCAGGCGGGAGATCACCGCGGTCTCGGCCTCGCACAGCTGGGGGAACTCGGCGGCCACGTGCGCCACCGGGCAGTGGTGCTGACAGAGCTGGCCGCCGGAGGCGATCGTGGACGCGTTCGCAGCGTAACCCTCGGCGGTCAGCGCTCCGGCAAGTGCCTCGGCCCGCGCGAGCGGGTCCTCGCCGGCGTCCTCCATGGCGGCCCGGCAGCGGGCCTCCAGGGCGGCGACCTGGTCGGTGGCGAACGCCTCGACCGCCTCGGCGCCGCCGTTGCGGGAGATCCAGCGCAGCGCGGCGGTGGCCATGTTGTCGTAGTGGTGGGTGCCGCAGCGGATCCGGGCGGCGTCGGTCAGCACGAACACCTTCGCCGGCCGGCCCCGGCCGCGGTGGCCGCGGACGGCCTGCTCGCGGGCGACCACGTCGCCGTCGGCGAGCATCGCGTCGAGGTGCCGGCGGATCGCGGCCGGGCTGAGCCCGAGCGCCGAGCCGAGCTGCGCGGCGGTGGTCGCGCCCCGCTCCAGCAGCAGCTGGGTGACGCGGTCACGGGTGGAGAGGTCCGCGACGGACGCGGACCGACCGTCGGCCGGAACGACCGTCGGCCGGTGCCCGGAGAGCCCCGCCACGTTTTTCACAACGCCAACGTTACGTAATTCGTCCGGGGGTCGCAAACCGGGGCCCCGGTGATCCGAACCACCGCACGGACGGAGTCACCCGATCGTGCTCCACTACGATGCGTAGGATTTGCGCCGTGAAGCGACCCGTCCGGTTCCCGGTCTCCAGCACACTGCTGCGCCGTCTCGCGCTCGCCTCGATCATCGCGAACGTCGGCATCGTCGTCACCGGCGGGGCCGTCCGACTGACCGCGTCCGGTCTCGGCTGCCCCACGTGGCCCAGGTGCACCGACGACTCGTACGTCACGACCTCCGAGATGGGCGTGCACGGGGTGATCGAGTTCGGCAACCGGCTGCTCACCTTCGCGGTCGGCGTCATCGCGCTGGCGGTGCTGGTGGCCGTGCTGCTGCACCGCCCCCGGCGTCGGGACCTGGTCCCGCTCGCGGTCGCCGTGCTCCTCGGCATCCCGGCCCAGGCGGTCGTCGGCGGCATCACCGTGCTCACCAACCTCAACCCGTGGGTGGTCGGCCTGCACTTCCTCGCCTCGATGCTGGTGATCGCGGCCGCGTACGCGCTGTGGAGGCGGATCAAGGAGCCGGCCGGCCCGGCGGTGGCCGTCGTGCCGGCCCCGCTGCGGACCCTGGCCGTGATCACCACCGTCGTGAGCGGGGCCGTGCTGGTGGTCGGCACCTGGGTGACCGGCAGTGGGCCGCACGCGGGCGACCAGGGCGCCGCCCGCAACGGGCTCGACCCCGAGACGATCTCCCAGGTGCACGCCGACAGCGTCTTCCTGCTGATCGGCCTCTCCATGGCACTGGTCTTCGCCTTCCGCGCGGTCGGCGCGCAGCGGGCCGCCCGCGCCGCGACGGTGCTGGTCGCGGTCGAGCTGGGGCAGGGCCTGATCGGCTTCGTGCAGTACTTCACGAACCTGCCGGCGCTGCTGGTGGGCGCGCACATGCTGGGTTCCTGTCTGGTGCTGCTGGCGACCCTGTCGGTGCAGTGGTCGACCCGCGAGCGCCGCCCGGTCGCGCCGACCCCGGCCCCGGACGTCGCCGACCGGGCCGTCCCGGTCGCCGCCTGACGCACCCCTCCCGCCTCAGGTCGGCACGCCCGGCCGGACGGCTGCCGCCGGCCGGCGGCGCGAGGGGACGAGCGCGGGTCAGGCGGCGGCGCGGGCCAGGTGGGTCAGGATCGCGTCGGCCAGGCGGTCGGCGGCGCCGTCGGCGTGGCCGAGGAACAGCGACGGCTCGGTCAGCTCCAGCTCCACCAGGACCGGCGCGCCGTCCGCACCCGGGATCAGGTCCACCCGGGCGTAGAGCAACCGCTCCGGCCCGCCGGGCACCGCCGCGAGGGCCCGGTCCGCCACCGCCAGCTGCTCGGGGGTGGCGGTGCGGGCGGTGATCTCCTCCGGCCTGTACAGCCCCTCGATGCCGAGGTCAGGGCCGGTCAGCATCGGGCCCTTGCGGATGGCGTGGCTGAACCTCGGGCCGTCGGGCCCGGCCAGGAAGAGCAGCGCCGTCTCACCGGCGGTGTCGACCGCGTCGAGGTACGGCTGCACCATGACCAGCCGCCCCGCCTCCGACAGCCGTCGCACGTGCGCCACGGCGAGTTCCCGGTGTCCCGGGTCGGCCGGGTCGTAGCGGCCGGTGTCCTGGCTGCCCGCGCTCACGGCCGGCTTGACGACGTACTCGCCGCCCTCGGCGGGCGGCTGCCAGCTCTCCCCCGGTGCCACCCAGGACGTCGGCACGGTCGGCACCCCGGCGGCGGACAGCTCGGCCAGGTACCGCTTGTCGGTGTTCCAGCGCACCACGTCGGCCGGGTTGGCCAGTGCGGGGACCGTCGACGCCCAGGCGACGAACTCGTCGCGCCGCAGCGCGTAGTCCCACGGCGAGCGGAGCACCGCCAGGTCGTACGCCGGCCAGTCGACGGCCGGGTCGGCCCAGTCCAGCACGTCGACGGCCACGCCGCGGCGCGCCAGCGGATCGAGCAGCAGCCGGTCGTCGGGGTCGAGGTCGGGCAGGTCGGCACAGGTGACGAGAGCGACCCGGGGTCTCCCCCGGGTCGGCTGGTGGTGTCCGGTCAATTTATGTCAACGCGCCATCGTGCGCCGGGCCATGGACCGCCAGAGGTCGTTGCTCGGACGCATCTGGTCCAGCAGTTCACGCTCCCAGGCGTTCTCGACGGTGACCCCCGCCTTCGCGCAGGCCTGCCGCGCCACGACGGTGTCGTCGGCGAACTGGTCGCCCCACACCCCGTCCTCCCCCACGAGGACGATGCGTGCGCCACGCTTGCCGACGTACTCGATGACCGCCTTCGCCCCGCCGTGACCGGCGGCGAACGACCTGATGCCCGCGACCAGGCCCTGCGGGGCGTGCCCGGGGGTCTCCTCGGCCGTCAGCGTCGTATCGGAACCTTCTGCCATGTCGGGAAGCGTAAGCAGACATCCACCCGGGCGGGCGAGAACCATGAACCTTTTGTGATGCCAATTACCCGCAGGTTTAAGGAGAACCACAGGCACCTTCCCCGCCTTTGTCACCACTTATGCCCCCAAAGCGCCGCCTCGAACCGACCCGCCTCAGGGCATCCGAGCCCTTCGGGACCCATGCCACGGTGTCATGGATGTAACGAGAAAGCCGGACAAGCCATACAGGATGATGATTTTCCGGCGCACGGACCACCGGGACCGCCCGGCATCCGGTCGGCGCGGGCACGCCAGGACGGGGTGCGGCCTCGCCCGGACGGGGTGCGGGCACGCGCGGAGAGGCGGGCCCGGCGTCGGTCAGGTCAGTGCGTCGGGCGCGCCCGTGGTTCGGCGCGGCGGCCCCCCCTCGGCTTGCTCGCCGCGGGACAGGTCAGAGCGTCGGCCCGACGGTCAGATCAGTGCGTCGAGCGCGACGGCGGCGAAGAGGATCGTCAGGTAGGTCGTCGACCAGTGGAACAGCCGCATCGGCTTGACGGCCTGCCCCCGCGCCACCCGCCGGGCGAGCTTGTGCGCCTCGATCACGAAGATGGCGCCGACCACGACGGCGGGCACGCCGTAGATCAGGCTCATCCCCAGCGGCCACACGGCCAACGAGGACGCCACGGTCAGCCAGGCGAAGCCGATGATCTCCGCGTTCACCCGCTTGGTGGAGGCCACCACCGGCAGCATCGGAATGCCGGCGCGGGCGTAGTCGTCCTTGTACTTCATCGCCAGCGGGTAGAAGTGCGGCATCTGCCAGAAGAAGACCACCGCGAACAACGCCCACGCGGCCGGGGCGAGGGTCCCGGTCACCGCCGCCCACCCGATCAGGACCGGCGCCGCCCCGCAGGCCCCACCCCAGAAGGTGTTCGCCGTCGTGGTGCGCTTGAGCCAGAGGGTGTAGACGACGTCGTAGTAGACGATCGCGGCCAGCGTGAGCCCGGCGGCCAGCAGGTTGGTGAACGCCGCCATCATGGCCACCGACACCGCCGCCAGCACCAGTCCGAAGATCAGGGCGTTGCGCGGCGTCACGGTGTGCGCCGGCAGCGGGCGACGCTTGGTGCGCCGCATCAGCTGATCGATGTCCCGGTCGATGTAGCAGTTGATGACGCTGGCCGCGCCGGCGGCGAGCGAGCCGCCGACCAGCACCACGGCCACCAGCCACAGCGACGGCATGCCGCCGTCGGCGAGCATCATCGCCGGCACCGTGGTGACGAGGAGCAGCTCCACGATCCGCGGCTTGGTCAGCGTCACGTAGGCCGCGACCACCGCGCGGACGTCCCGGCGGACCGCCGCCGACGTCTCCACCGTGGTCCGCACCGGCGGCTTCCCGGCAGAGTTGCTGACGGGGCGCTCGGTGATCATGCTCACGGATTGCCACCTTCCGGCGTCGGCAGGGGAGGTCGGATCGGCCGGACCCGACTGGGGCCACACACCGCACCACAGACTACGCGTCGTCGTTTTGGCTGCCCGGGCGACCCGACAACGGTGCGGGCCGTCACACCGTCGGGGCCCGGCCCCACACTGGCGGCGAGCAGTACAGACCGGCATGCAGAGATCCCTGGGCGGACGTTTAGGACCGCTCGATAGGGTCATCACTGAGGGTTCCGCCCATCTGCCGAGGAGCACAACCATCGTGGCTGCCAACCGACCCGAGCACCCCGCACTCAACTGGTCCGACCTCGACCGCCGGGCCGTCGACACCGTCCGCGTGCTGGCCATGGACGCCGTGGAGAAATCCGGCAACGGCCACCCGGGCACCGCGATGAGCCTCGCGCCCGCGGCCTACCTGCTCTTCAACCGGGTCATGCGGCACAACCCGGCCGACCCGAACTGGCCCGGCCGGGACCGCTTCGTGCTCTCCGCGGGCCACTCCAGCCTCACCCTCTACATCCAGCTCTTCCTCTCCGGCTATCCCCTGGCCCTGCAGGACCTGCAGTCCCTGCGGCAGTGGGGCTCGCTGACCCCGGGCCACCCCGAGCACGGGCACACCCCCGGCGTGGAGACCACCACCGGGCCGCTCGGGCAGGGCCTCGGCAACGCGGTCGGCATGGCGATGGCCGCCCGTCGTGAGCGGGGCCTGTTCGACCCGGAGGCGGAGCCGGGCCGGTCGGTCTTCGACCACGACATCTGGTGCATCGCCTCCGACGGCGACATCGAGGAGGGCATCAGCCACGAGGCCAGCGCGCTCGCCGGGCACCAGCAGCTCGGCAACCTCACGGTGATCTACGACGACAACGAGATCTCGATCGAGGACGACACCCGGATCGCCAAGAGCGAGGACGTGGCGGCCCGCTACGAGGCGTACGGCTGGCACGTGCAGACCGTCGACTGGCGCGCCGGCGACGCCGACCAGGGCGACTACCACGAGGACGTCGAGGCCCTGCACCGCGCGCTGCTGGCGGCGAAGGCGGAGACCGGCCGCCCCTCCTTCATCGCGCTGCGCACCATCATCGGCTGGCCCGCGCCCAACAAGAAGAACACCGGCAAGATCCACGGTTCGGCGCTGGGCGGCGACGAGGTGGCCGCCACCAAGCAGCTGCTCGGCTTCGACCCGGCGCGGACCTTCGAGGTCGACGAGGAGGTGCTCGGCCACGCCCGCACGGTGATGGAGCGCGGCGCCCGGGCCCAGCAGGAGTGGACCACGGCGTTCGACGGCTGGGCGAAGGCCAACCCGGAGCGCCGCGCACTCTACGACCGGATGGCCGGGCGGGTGCTGCCGACCGGCTGGACCGAGGCGCTGCCGGAGTTCCCCGCCGACGCGAAGGGCATCGCCACCCGGGCCGCCTCCGGCAAGGTCCTGGAGGCGCTCGCCGGAGTGCTGCCGGAGCTGTGGGGTGGCTCCGCCGACCTGGCGGAGAGCAACAACACCACCATGAAGGGCGAGCCGTCATTCGTCCCGGCCGTCCACGCCACCAAGGACTTCCCCGGCCACGAGTACGGCCGCACGCTGCACTTCGGCATCCGCGAGCACGCCATGGGCGCGATCCTCAACGGCATCGCGCTGCACGGCGGCACCCGCCCGTACGGCGGCACCTTCCTCGTGTTCAGCGACTACATGCGCCCGGCGGTCCGGCTCGCCGCGCTGATGAAGCTGCCGGTGGTCTACGTCTGGACGCACGACTCGATCGGCCTGGGCGAGGACGGCCCGACGCACCAGCCCGTGGAGCACCTGACCGCGCTGCGTGCCATCCCCGGCCTGGACGTGGTGCGCCCGGCCGACGCCAACGAGACGGCCTGGGCCTGGCGCCAGGCGCTGGAGCACACCGACCGGCCGACCGCGCTGGCGCTGAGCCGCCAGGCGCTGCCGACGTTCGACCGCTCGACCCTGGGCGGCGCCGAGGGCGTGGCGAAGGGCGGCTACGTGCTGGCCGAGGCGTCCAACGGCAAACCGCAGGTGATCCTCATCGGCACCGGCTCCGAGGTGCAGCTCTGCCTGACCGCGCGCGAGCGGCTGGAGGCCGACGGCACCCCGACCCGGGTCGTCTCGATGCCCTGCCAGGAGTGGTTCTTCGAGCAGGACGAGGCGTACCGGGAGTCGGTGCTGCCGCGCGGGGTAAAGGCACGGGTGAGCGTGGAGGCGGGCATCAGCATGTCCTGGCACGGCATCGTCGGCGACTGCGGCGAGAGCGTCAGCCTGGAGCACTACGGCGCGAGCGCCCCGCACTCCGTGCTCTTCGAGCAGTTCGGCTTCACGCCCGACCGGATCGTGGCCGCCGCGCACGCGGCGCTGACCCGGATGGGCGACATCACCGGTTTCACGACCGGCAACTGAGGGGAGCGTGGACGGTATGACGGACAGGCTGAGTGAACTCACCGCCGCGGGCGTGGCGGTCTGGCTCGACGACCTTTCCCGGGTACGACTGAGCTCCGGCGGGCTGGACCAGCTCCGCCGGGAGAAGCACGTGGCCGGGGTGACCACCAACCCGACGATCTTCGCGAAGGCGTTGAGCGACGCCGACGAGTACGACTGGCAGCTGCGCGACCTCGCCACCCGTGGGGTGGAGGTAGAGGAGGCCGTGCGCATGCTCACCACCTACGACGTGCGGTGGGCCTGCGACGTGATGCGGCCGTCGTACGAGGGCAGCGACGGGGTCGACGGCCGGGTCTCCATCGAGGTGGACCCGCGGCTGGCCCACGAGACCGACAAGACCGTCGCCGAGGCCAAGGCGCTGTGGTGGCTGGTCGACCGGCCGAACCTCTTCATCAAGATCCCGGCCACCGAGGCGGGCCTGCCGGCGATCACCGCCACCCTGGCCGAGGGGATCAGCGTCAACGTCACGCTGATCTTCGGGCTGGACCGCTACTCGCAGGTGATGGAGGCGTTCCTGGCCGGCCTGGAGCAGGCGAAGGCCAACGGCCACGACCTGTCGAAGATCGGGTCGGTCGCGTCGTTCTTCATCTCCCGCGTCGACAGCGAGGTCGACAAGCGGCTGGAGAAGCTCGGCTCCGACGAGGCCAAGGCGCTGCGCGGCAAGGCTGCCGTCGCCAACGCCAAGCTGGCGTACGAGCGCTACGGCGAGGTGTTCTCCTCCGACCGCTGGCAGGCCCTCGCCGCCGCCGGCGCCCACCCGCAGCGGCCGCTGTGGGCCTCCACCTCGACGAAGAACCCGGACTACCGGGACGTCATCTACGTCGAGGAGCTGATCGCCCCCGGCACGGTCAACACCATGCCGGAGCCGGTCGTGCACGCGTACGCCGAGCACGGCGAGACCCGTGGCGACACCATCACCGGTTCGTACGACGAGGCCCGCAAGGCCTTCGCGGACCTGGAGTCGGTCGGGATCGACATGGCCGACGTGATCGAGACCCTGGAGCGCGAGGGCGTGGAGAAGTTCGAGGCGAGCTGGCAGGAACTGCTCGACGGTGTCCGCAAGTCCCTGACGGCCGCGGGCCGGGGCGCCGGCCACCCGAGCGACGCCGCGAAGGGCAACGCGGAGGCCGCGCAGCAGGCGGGAGGCAACGCGTGAGCGAGCGTAGCGAGCGAACCATCAGGCTCAGCAGTGCGGCGCCTCGCGCCGCCGCCGAGCGGAGCGAGGTGGCGGCGTGAGTGATCTGCTCGCCGGGGCGGTCGAAGCCGCCGCCGGGCTCTCCGTGCACGGGGCCGACGCGGTCGACAGGTCGGCCCCCGCCTCCACCCGGGACGCGCTGGTGGGCGCCGGCGTGCCGGGCAAGCTGGCCGCGAAGGACCCGACCCTGTGGGGTCCCGACGCCGAGGCCGAGGCGAAGGTCCGCCTCGGCTGGGTGGACACCCACCTGCGCAGCCGGGAACTGCTCCCCCAGCTCGCCGAGCTCAGGGCGGAGCTGGCCGACCTGGACCACGTGGTGCTCGCCGGGATGGGCGGCTCGTCGCTGGCCCCCGAGGTCATCGCCCGCACCCTCGGCAAGCAGCTGACGGTGCTCGACACCACCGACCCGGGGCAGGTCCGGACGGCGTTGGCCGACCGGCTGGAGCGCACCGTGGTGGTGGTGGCGAGCAAGTCCGGCTCGACGGTCGAGACCGACAGTCACCGCCGCGCCTACTGGCAGGCGTTCCTCGACGCGGGGATGACCGAGGCGGAGGCGGGTCGGCACTTCGTCATCGTCACCGACCCCGGCTCGCCGCTGGAGGCCACCGCCGCCGAGATGGGCGCCTTCACCGTGCTCGCCGATGCGAACGTGGGCGGCCGGTACTCGGCGCTGACCGCGTTCGGGCTCGTTCCGTCGGCGTTGGCCGGCGTCGAGGTGGCCGAGCTGCTCGACGAGGCCGACGCGCTGGCACGGTCGCTGGGCGGGGACCGCGACAACCCGGGCCTGGCGCTCGGCGCGGCGCTCGGCGCGGCGGCCACCATGGGCCGGGACAAGATCGCCCTGATCTCCGACGGCACCGGCATCGAGGGCCTCGGCGACTGGGCCGAGCAGCTGATCGCGGAGTCCACCGGCAAGGCCGGGGTCGGCATCCTGCCGGTCGTCGTGGAGTCGCCGCAGAGTCCCGGCGCGACCGGCGACGACGTGCTCACGGTGACCTACGGCGGCGCGCTCGCCGCCGGCGCCGTGCCCGGCGGCGGCGTCGACGCCGACGTCGCGGTCAACGGCCCGCTCGGCGCGCAGTTCCTGGCCTGGGAGTACGCCACCGCGATCGCCGGCGTGGTGCTCGGCATCGACCCGTTCAACCAGCCCAACGTCACCGAGAGCAAGGAGAACACCAACCGGATCCTCGCCTCGGGTCCGCCGACGGAGACGCCGTCGTTCACCGAGGGCGCGATCGAGGTGTACGCGCCGCAGGGCGCCCCGGGCGACCTGGCCGGCGTGCTGCGCCTGCTGGTCGACGGGGCGGGCGACGACGGCTACCTCGCGGTGATGGCGTACCTCGACCGCTTCGCGGACGCCGACGCCGCCCGGCTGCGGCCGCTGCTGGCCGGTGCCGCCGGCCGGCCCGTCACCTTCGGGTGGGGGCCGCGGTTCCTGCACTCCACCGGCCAGTACCACAAGGGCGGTCCGCAGGTCGGCAGCTACCTCCAGCTCACCGGCGCGGTCGTCGACGACCTGCCGGTGCCGGGCCGGGAGTACACCTTCGGCGAGTTGCAGGCGGCGCAGGCCGCCGGCGACCGGCAGGCCCTGGCCGAGCGGAAACGCCCGGTGGTCCGGCTGCACCTGACCGACCGGTCGGCGGGCGTGGCCCAGCTGCTCGATGCGGTCGGGGCGTTGCGGGCGTGACGATGAGGACCATGGACGACGCGGAGCGAGGAGGCGGCGTGAACCCGCTACGCGACCCGCAGGACCGCCGGCTGCCGAGGATCCCGGAGCCGTGCGCTCTGGTGATCTTCGGCGTCACCGGTGACCTGGCCCGTAAGAAGCTCCTGCCGGCCGTGTACGACCTGGCAAACCGGGGGCTGCTGCCCCCGGGCTTCGCCGTGCTCGGCTTCGCCCGCCGGGACTGGGGCGACGGGGACTTCGAGTCGCTCGCCCACGAGGCCGCCAAGAAGCACGCCCGCACCCCCTGGCGGGAGGAGGTGTGGGCGCGGCTGGTGGGCAACATCAAGTTCGTCGGCGGCTCGTTCGACGACGACGCCGCGTTCGACCACCTCTCGGAGATGCTCGACGAGCTGCGCCAGACGCACGGCATCCCGGGCAACGCCGCCTTCTACTTCTCCATCCCCCCGGCGGCGTTCCCCGTGGTCCTCAAGCAGCTGGCCCGCACCGGCATGGCCGACAACGCCAAGTCGGGCGGCTGGCGTCGGGTGGTGGTGGAGAAGCCCTTCGGGCACGACCTGCCCTCGGCGAAGGCGCTCAACGACCTGGTCGACGACGTCTTCACCCGCAAGGACGTCTTCCGCATCGACCACTACCTGGGCAAGGAGACCGTCCAGAACATCCTCGCCCTGCGGTTCGCCAACAACCTGTTCGAGCCGCTGTGGAACTCCCAGTACGTCGACTCGGTGCAGATCACCATGGCCGAGGACGTCGGCATCGGCACCCGCGCCGGCTTCTACGACTCGGCCGGCGCGGCCCGTGACGTGTTCCAGAACCACCTGCTCCAGCTGCTGGCGCTGGTGGCGATGGAGGAGCCGACGAGCTTCGACGCCGACGAGATCCGCACGGAGAAGCTCAAGGTGCTCCGGGCGATCACCCTGCCGAAGGACGTCGCCCAGGGCACCGTACGCGGCCAGTACCTGCCGGGCTGGGTGGGCGGCCAGCGTGCCGTCGGGTACCTGGAGGAGGAGGGCGTCCCGGAGGACTCGACCACGGAGACCTACGTGGCCGTCCGGCTCGGCATCCAGAACCGCCGCTGGGCGGAGGTGCCGTTCTACATCCGGGCCGGCAAACGGCTGCCCCGGCGGGTCACCGAGGTCGCCATCATGTTCAAGCGGGCGCCGCACCTGCCGTTCAACGAGGCCGACATGGAGTCGCTGGGCAACAACCAGCTCGTGATCCGGGTACAGCCGGACGAGGGCGTCGTGCTCAAGTTCGGCTCCAAGGTGCCCGGCACCACGATGGAGGTCCGCGACATCGCGATGGACTTCCAGTACGGCGAGGCGTTCACCGAGGCCAGCCCCGAGGCGTACGAGCGGCTCGTGCTGGACGTGCTGATCGGCGACCGTACGCTCTTCCCGGACGCCGCCGAGGTCGAGCAGAGCTGGCAGGTGGTGGACCCGCTGGAGCACGCGTGGGCGGACACGAAGCCGGAGCCGTACCGGGCCGGCGAGTGGGGCCCCCGGGCCGCCGACGAGATGCTGGCCCGCGAGGGCCGGGCCTGGCGGCGGGCGTGAGCGCGAGGAGTGAGCCGGTTCTGCGAGCCCCGCAGTCGCGAACGAAGGCCAGTGCCGTGAGCGCGAGGAGTGAGCCGGTTCTGCGAGCCCCGCAGTCGCGAACGAAGGCCAGTGCCGTGAGCAGCCGCAGCGAGCAAACCAGGAGGCTCCATTGATCGGCCTGTGGGACACCACCGGCAACGAGGTGGTCAAGGCGCTCGCCGCCGAGCGGCGCAGCGCCGGCGGGGTGGCCAGCGGCATGGCGCTCACCCTGATCGTGGTGGTGGACGAGAAGCGGGTCCGCGAGGCGGAGGCGGCGGCGACGATAGCCGCCGCCGCCCACCCCTGCCGGCTGCTGGTGGTGGTCCGCACCGACGTGGAGCGCGAACGCAACCGGCTGGACGCGGAGATCGTCGTCGGCGGCCGACTCGGCCCGTGCGAGGCGGTGGTCACCCGGATGTACGGGCGGCTCGCCCTGCACGCCGAGTCGGTGGTGATGCCGCTGCTGGTGCCGGACGTGCCGGTGGTGACGTGGTGGCACGGCGAGCCGCCGGCCGAGATCGCCACGGACTTCCTCGGCGTGGTGGCCGACCGGCGGATCACCGACTGCGCGCAGGCAGCCGACCCGATCGAGGCGCTGCGTCAGCGGGCCCGGGACTACGCCCCCGGTGACACCGACCTCGCGTGGACCCGGATCACCCCGTGGCGCACGCTCGTGGCAGGCGCCTTCGACACCACCCAGGCCAAGGTGACCGAGGCGACCGTCGTGGCCCCGCCCACCGACCCGACCGCCGCGCTGATGCAGGGCTGGCTGGCCGCGCGGCTGGGCATCGAGCCGGTGTGGGAGCACACCGACGCGTCGCCCCGCATGCGGGAGGTGCAGCTGCGCTGCGCCAACGGCGACACGCTGACGCTGACCCGCGACGACAGCGTGGCGACGTTCCGGCGTACCGGCCAGGAGGACCGGCAGCTGCCGCTGGTCCGCCGGCCGCTGGGCGACGAGCTGGCCGAGGAACTGCGCCGGCTCGACGCCGACCAGGTGTACGCGGAGGCGCTGGGCACGGCGTCCGGGCTGGCCGACCTCGACCAGCGCCCTCCGCAGCGGGTGCACGTCTGGAAGGACCCGGCCACGGCCCAGCGGGCCGAGGCGGGGGTCACCGCGCACGTGGGAACGAGCGCCGAGCGCTGAGCGCCCGGGGGCGCCACGGAAGACCGGCCGCGCGGCGGCCGGAGAAACGAAGGCACATCAGATGAGTGAGGCGAGTGTCGCCGTCCACGCCGACGCCGACCTGCTGGCCCAGGCCGTGGCCGCCCGGTTGGTGGTCAAGCTGCTCGACGCGCAGGCCGAACGCGGCCAGGCGTCGGTGGTGCTGACCGGGGGCCGGATAGCCGCGGCGGTGTACCGGGCGGTGGCGGCGCTGCCGGCCCGCGACGCCGTGGACTGGTCCCGGGTGGACGTCTGGTGGGGCGACGAGCGGTTCCTGCCCGCCGGCGACCCCGAGCGCAACGAGACCCAGGCCCGCGCCACGCTGCTGGACGCGGTGCCGCTGGACCCGGCCCGGGTGCACCCGATGCCGGCCTCCGACGGCCCGGCCGGGGGCGACCCGGAGGAGGCGGCGGCCCGGTACGCCGCGGAGCTGGCCCGCGCGGCGCGCCCGGGGCACGCCGTGCTCCCCCACTTCGACGTGCTGATGCTGGGCGTCGGCGAGGACGGGCACGTCGCCTCGGTCTTCCCGGAGCATCCGGTGCACCACGACAGCCGGCCGGTCAGCGCGGTGCGGGGCAGCCCGAAGCCCCCACCGGTGCGGATCACGCTGACCCTCCCGGCGATCAACACGGCCGAGGAGGTCTGGCTGGTGGCCGGCGGGGCCGACAAGGCACGGGCGGTCGGCATGGCGCTGGCCGGGGCGGGGCCGGTGCAACTGCCGGCGGCCGGCGTACGGGGCACGGGCCGTACGCTCTGGCTGCTGGACCGGGCGGCGGCGGCCGACGTGCCGACCCGCCTGCGCAGCCTGCGCTGACCGACGAAGGACCCCTCGTCCGCGCCCTGGCGGCGACGAGGGGTCCTTCGCTGTCCGCCGTGAAGCGGAACGCCGTCTAGCCGGCGGGACGGCCCCGGCGGCGGCGCAGGGCGGCGAGGGCCTCGGCCAGGATGGCCGCCCCCTCCTCCTCGGTGCGCCGCTCCTTCACGTACGCCAGGTGGGTCTTGTAGGGCTCGGGCCGCGCGCGGCCCGGCGGATTCTGCGCGTCCCGGCCGGCCGGGAGGCCGCAGCGCGGGCAGTCCCACAGCTCCGGCGCCTCGACCTCGGCGGCGAGCCGGATCGGGGTGTGATGGTCGTTGCGGCACCAGTAGGTCACCGTCCGGCACGGGGCCGGCTGGTGGCGCTCGGTGCGGTGGTCGGGCGCGGACCCGACCCGGGTGCCCCGGATGACGTTGCCAATGGGCACGGCTGCTCGCTCCTGTCGTCGGAGGGGGACCGCCGCGGAGGGGGCGGCGGGCGACGCGGTGCAGCGGGTGAAACGAACTGCGCGCGACCCGTCGGTGACGGGCCGCGCGCAGATTCTACGCCTCGGCGTACTCAGACCGTGCCGCTGGCCATCTGGAGGCGGAGCCAGAGCCCCAGCCCGACGATGCACGCGAACCAGACGATGCCCACCAGGACGGTGTAGCGGTCGAGGTTCTTCTCCGCCACCGACGACCCGGCGAGGCTGGAGCTGACGCCACCGCCGAACATGCTCGACAACCCGCCGCCCTTGCCGCGGTGCAGCAGGATCAGCATCGTCAGCAGGATGCTCGTGATGACCAGCAACACGATCAACGTGTATGCGAACCAGATCGGCATGGCTGGGGTCAGTCCTCTCGTTACGATCCTCGCCCGGGCAGATCGGGCACGGTGGCACCGACCGACGGACGGGCGGAGTCAAGGATAGCGAGCGATCAGCGGGAGATGTGCTCCGGGAACCGGCAGATCTTCGCGAACTCCTCGGCGTCCAGGCTCGCGCCGCCCACCAGAGCCCCGTCGACGTCCGGCTGGGCCATGATCGCCGCGACGTTGGAGGACTTGACTGACCCGCCGTAGAGGACCCGGACCTTGTCGGCGGTGTCCTGGCCGAAGGACTCCGCCAGGCGCTGACGGACCGCGCCGCACACCTCCTGGGCGTCCTCCGGCGTGGCCGTCTTGCCCGTGCCGATCGCCCAGACCGGCTCGTACGCCACCACGACCTTCGCCACCTGCTCGGCGGTCAGCCCCTTGAGGGCACCGTCGAGCTGGTCGCTGCAGTGCGCCACGTGGGTGCCCTTGTCGCGCACGTCGAGCCCCTCCCCCACGCAGAGGATCGGGGTGAGCCCGTGCGTCAGCGCCGCCTGCACCTTGGCGTTGACGATCGCGTCGTCCTCGTGGTGGTAGGCCCGCCGCTCCGAGTGCCCGATCGCCACGTACGTGCAGCCGAGCTTCGCCAGCATCGAGCCGGAGATGTCCCCGGTGTAGGCCCCCGACGCGTGCGGCGAGAGGTCCTGCGCGCCGTAGCCGATGAGCAGCTTGTCGCCGTCGACGGCGGTCTGCACCGTACGCAGGTCGGTGAACGGCGGCAGGACCACCGTCTCGACGTCGGTGAGCTGCTTCTCGGTGAGGCTGGCCGCCAGCTTCTGCACCAGCAGGTTGGCCTCGAGGTGGTTGCAGTTCATCTTCCAGTTGCCGGCCATCAGGGGCCGGCGGGTGACGCTCGCCATCAGTTCTCCAGGGCCGCGATGCCGGGGAGGGTCTTGCCCTCCAGGTATTCCAGGGAGGCGCCACCGCCGGTGGAGATGTGCCCGAAGGACGACTCGTCCAGCCCCAGCGCCCGCACCGCCGCGGCGGAGTCACCGCCACCGACGACGGTGAACGCGTCGCTCTTCGCGATCGTCTCGGCGATCCCCCGGGTGCCGTGGGCGAACGCCGGCATCTCGAACACGCCCATCGGGCCGTTCCAGAAGATCGTCCGCGCGCCCTTGAGGGCGGCGGCGAAGGCGGCGACCGTCTCCGGCCCGATGTCGAGCCCGACCCGCTTGCTGGGAATGCCGTCCGCCGGCACGGTGTCGTGCGCGGCGTCCGGGGCGAACGCGTCCGCGGCCACCACGTCGACCGGGAGCATGATCTTGCCCTCGGAGCGCTCCAGCAGGTTGCGGCAGGTCTCGACCATCTCCTCCTCCAGCAGCGAGGAGCCCACCTCGTGGCCCTGGGCCTTGAGGAAGGTGAAGCACATGCCGCCGCCGATCAGCAGCCGGTCGACCGTCGGCAGCAGCGCCTCGATCACCGCCAGCTTGTCGGAGACCTTCGAGCCGCCGAGCACCACCACGTACGGGCGCTCCGGCTCGCCGGTCAGCCGGGACAGGACCTCCACCTCGCGCAGCACCAGCCGGCCGGCGACGTGCGGCAGCCGGGCCGGCACGTCGTGCACGCTGGCGTGCCTGCGGTGCACCGCGCCGAACGCGTCGTCGACGTAGGCGTCGCCGAACGCGGCGAGCTGGTCGGCGAAGGCGCCCCGCTCGGCGTCCTCCTTGCTGGTCTCACCGGCGTTGAAGCGCAGGTTCTCCAGCAGCGCGACCTCGCCGTCGGCGAGCGCGTCGACGGTGGAGCGGGCGGACTCGCCGACGGTGTCGGTGGCGAAGTGCACCCGCGCGCCGAGCAGCTCGCCGAGGCGCCCGGCGACCGGGCGCAGGCTGAACTGCGGGTCCGGCGCGCCCTTCGGGCGGCCCAGGTGCGAGCAGACGACCACCTTGGCACCGGCACCCGTGAGGGCGCTCAGGGTGGGCAGCACGGCCCGGATCCGGCCGTCGTCCGTGATGTCACCGGTCTGCTTGTCGAGCGGGACGTTCAGGTCGGCGCGCACCAGCACGCGCCGACCCGACACCCCCTCGGCGAGCAGGTCGTCGAGCGTGCGGATGCTCACAGCGACTGACCGACCAGCTTGACCAGGTCGACCAGGCGGTTCGAGTAGCCCCACTCGTTGTCGTACCAGCCGACGACCTTGACCTGGTTGCCGACGACCTTGGTCAGCGGCGCGTCGAAGATGCACGACGCCGGGTCGGTGACGATGTCCGACGAGACGATAGGGTCCTCGTTGTAGACCAGGATGCCCTTGAGCGGGCCCTCCGCGGCGGCCTTCAGCGCGGCGTTGACCTCGTCCACCGTGGTCTCGCGGTTCACGTCGACCGTGAGGTCGGTGGCCGAGCCGGTCGGGATCGGCACCCGCAGCGCGTAGCCGTCCAGCTTGCCCTTCAGCTCCGGCAGCACCAGGCCGATCGCCTTCGCCGCGCCGGTCGAGGTCGGCACGATGTTCAGCGCGGCGGCGCGGGCCCGACGCAGGTCCTTGTGCGGCGCGTCCTGCAGGTTCTGGTCCTGGGTGTACGCGTGGATCGTCGTCATCAGGCCGTGCTGGATGCCGAACGTGTCGTGCAGGACCTTCGCCATGGGCGCGAGGCAGTTGGTGGTGCAGGAAGCGTTCGAGATGATGGTGTGCTTGGCCGGGTCGTACTGGTCGTGGTTGACGCCCATGACGACCGTGACGTCCTCGTTCTTCGCCGGGGCGGAGATGATGACCTTCTTGGCCCCGCCGTCGACGTGCGCCTTCGCCTTGGTGGCGTCGGTGAAGAAGCCGGTGGACTCGATGACCACGTCCACGCCGGCCTCGCCCCACGGCAGCTTCGCCGGGTCCTTCTCGGCGTACGCCTTGATGGTCTTGCCACCGACGGTGATCTCGTCGGCGGTGGCCTTCACCTCGTGCGGGAGGCGGCCCAGGATGCTGTCGTACTTGAGCAGGTGGGCGAGCGTCGCGTTGTCGGTCAGGTCGTTGACCGCCACGACCTCGATGTCAGCGCCGGACGCCAGCACTGCCCGGAAGAAGTTGCGGCCGATCCGGCCGAAGCCGTTGATGCCAACCCGGATGGTCACAGGTCCCATCTCCTTGCGTTCTGGTCCGCCGGCGTAAGACCCGGGCCGGCGGAGGTGTGTGCGCCGACCGTTGGAGCCGGCCGTTGACGGTTCATCTCGGCCACCCCGCCGCGGTCTCGAAGGACCTGACCGCCCGAGGCGGTGTGCACGGCGAGGAGTGCCTGTGCCGGCCTCCTTGCCGTACGCAGCGACCCTATCCGAGCGTGCGGCGCAGTGCAGCGCCGGGTGGTGGCCCCACCGGCACCGCCGAGCCGCTCCGTCCTATCAGACCACGAGCATGTCGGGCGTGACTGCCGCTTCCGTATCCGGGATGCCCAGGTCCCGGGCCCGCTTGTCGGCCAGGGCCAGCAACCGGCGGATCCGGCCGGCGATGGCGTCCTTGGTCAACGGCGGGTCCGCCAGCGCACCCAGCTCCTCCAGCGAGGCCTGCCGGTGCTCCAGGCGCAGCCGGCCGGCCGAGGTGAGGTGGTTGGGCGCCTCGTCGGCGAGGATCTCCAACGCCCGGGTCACCCGGGCGGCGGCGGCGACGGCGGCCCGCGCCGAGCGACGCAGGTTGGCGTCGTCGAAGTTGGCCAGCCGGTTCGCCGTGGCCCGCACCTCGCGGCGCACCCGGCGCTCCTCCCAGGCCAGCACGCTGGAGTGGGCGCCGATCCGGGTCAGCAGCGCCGCGATCGCGTCGCCGTCCTTGACCACCACCCGGTCCACGCCGCGCACCTCGCGGTTCTTGGCGGTGATGCCGATGCGCCGGGCCGCACCCACCAGGGCGAGTGCGGACTCCGGACCGGGGCAGGTGATCTCCAGCGCGCTGGAGCGGCCCGGCTCGGTCAGCGAGCCGTGCGCCATGAACGCCCCGCGCCAGGCCGACACGGCGCAGCAGACGTTCGCGGCGACGACGTGCGGCGGCAGGCCCCGCACCGGGCGTCCCCGCACGTCGAGCAGCCCGGTCTGCCGCGCGAGGGCCTCGCCGTCCTTCACCACCCGGACGATGAAGTGGCTCCCCTTGCGCAGGCCGCCGGACGCGAGCACGTGGATCTCGCTCGGGTAGCCGTAGACCTCCGCGATCTCCCGGCGCAGCCGCCGGGCCACCGCCCCCGTGTCGAGTTCGGCCTCCACCACGACCCGACCGGACACGATGTGCAGCCCGCCGGCGAAGCGCAGCAGCGCCGCCATCTCCGCCCGCCGGCAGCAGGGCTTGGGCACGTCGACCCGACTCAGCTCGTCCTTGACCGCAGCCGTCATCGCCATTGTGCGTCCCCTCACGGACCTGTTCCGGCGTGTCGCCGGAGATTACGTACGTGTCTAACGATCGGCGCCCAGGACAGGCACCAGTGCGGCGCCCAGGGCGGCCGGATCATGACGGGGAGTGCCGTCGGTGACCGCGACGGGAGCGAGGACCAGGCGGGCACCCAGCGATTCTGCCGCACGTTCGACGGGTTCGGGGTCACCCGCCGCCTTGGAATCGGCCACCACGTGGTCGACCCTCAGCTCCGGCAGGTACGCGCGCAGCGCGGCCAGGTGGCCGGCCTGGGAGAGCCCGGAGGTCTCCTTCTCGGCGGCGAGGTTCAGCGTGACGAGCCGCCGCGCCGGGCTGGCCACGATCGCTGCGGCGAGCTGCGGCACCAGCAGGTGCGGCAGCACGCTCGTGTACCAGCTGCCCGGCCCGAAGATCAGCCAGTCGGCCGCGCCGATCGCGGCGATCGCCTGCGGGCAGGCCTGCGGCGCGACGGGGGTGAGCCGCAACGACTCCACCCGGCCGGTGGTCACCGCGACCTGGTGCTGGCCCGTGACCGTACGCACCTCGTCCGGCCGGCGCGGGTCGGCACCGCGCACCCGCGCCTCGATACCCACCGGCTCGCACGACATCGGCAGTACCCGGCCGACCGCGCCGAGCATCGCGCCGGCGTGCTCCAGGGCGGCCACCGGGTCGCCGAGCAGCTCCATCAGCCCGCAGAGCACCAGGTTGCCCACCGCGTGCCCGGCCAGCCCGACGCCGTCGGCGCCCGGCCGCCCACCGGCGCTCGCGGCCGGGGCGGGGACGGCCGCGCCGGAGACGCGCGGCAGGGTCGACCCCGACCCGCCTGCGGCGGCAGCCGGGTCGTCGGCCCGCGGCGCCGGCACCTCGGCGAAGCGGTGCTGGAAGAGCCCCGCGCTGCGGCGGGTGGCCGGGTGGTCCCCGGCCAGCGCCACGAGCGCCTGCCGCAGGTCGCCCGGGGGCAGGCCGCCCCGCTCGGCCCGCAACCGACCGCTGGAGCCGCCGTCGTCGCCGACGGTGACCACCGCCGTGATGTCCAGGTCCAGCTCGGGGGCGCAGCGACGCAGGGCACGCAGCGAGGCGGACAGGCCGTGCCCGCCGCCGAAGGCGACCACGCGCGTCGCCGTCACTCGCGCCCCAGGTCGCGGTGCTGGGCGTTGGCGGCCAGACCGGAGTGACGCAGCCGGGCGGCCAGCTCCTCGGCGATGGCCACGCTGCGGTGCTTGCCGCCCGTGCAGCCCACCGCCACGGTGAGGTAGCGCTTGCCCTCCCGCTCGAAGCCGACGGTGGTCGCGTTGACCAGGTCGGCGTACGAGCCGACGAAGGCGTCCGCGCCCTCCTGCCCCAGCACGTACGAGCTGACCGCCTCGTCCCGGCCGGTGTGCTCGCGAAGCTCCGGCACCCAGTACGGATTGGGCAGGAACCGGGCGTCGAGCACGAAGTCGGCGTCCGGCGGCAGGCCGTACTTGAAGCCGAAGGAGAGCACGGTCACCCGCAGCCTGCGGGCGTCCTCCCCGCCGAAGAGCTCCTCGACGCGGCGGCGCAGCTGGTTGACGTTGAGGTGGCTGGTGTCGATGATCACGTCGGCCTGGTCGCGGGCCTCCTCCAGCAGGCCGCGCTCGACCGCGATGCCGTCGGCGAGCCGCCCGTCGCCCTGCAACGGGTGCGAGCGCCGGACGCTCTCGAACCGCCGGATCAGCACCTCGTCGTCGGCGTCGACGAAGACCACCCGGGGCGAGAAGCCGCGCTCCTTGAGCTCCCGGATCGCCCCCGCCAGGTCGGTGGAGAAGGCGCGCGAGCGCACGTCCAGCACCATCGCCGTGCGCCGGGCCGCCCCACCCGCCTTGAACGCCAGCTCGGCCATGTCGAGCATCAGCGCCTGGGGCAGGTTGTCCACCACGTAGAACCCGACGTTCTCCAACGCCCTCGCCACCGTGCTGCGACCACCGCCGGAGAGGCCGGTGACCACCACCAGGGTGGTGTCCGACTCCGTTGGTGTCTGCTGCCCGGTCACCGTGGCGCTCCGTTCCTCGGCCGTACGCGCCTCGCTCACCCGCTACCCCCAAGCCGTGGCGCCGCGGCCGGCACCCCCGGCCGCGCGTGGTCAATCAGCGACTCTATCCCGCACCGCCCGCGCGTCGCCGGCACGCCCCGCGCCGCGTCGCCGCCGTGCCGGCCACCGCGGCGGACGGTCGGACCTGCGGCGCGAGGGTCGTGCTCCCGACAGGCGTACGCCTTGATGACGGTCAGCGAAGCTCCATACGCTCGCGACCGGCGCAGACCGGCGAGTTCGGCGGGTGTCCCGGCTCCCACGGCGCGGCAGGCACCGGCGGGCTCTGCCGGGCGGCGGGGGACGGGGCGGCGCGGTGACGGTCCGTGTCACCGGTGGCTCGTAGAATCCCCGGATGGCTTCCCCCACCGACCTGCGGACCTCCGACGCGCTGGAGGTGTTGCGCCGGGTGTTCGGCTACGACGCCTTCCGCGGCTTCCAGCAGGAGGTGATCGACCACGTGGTGGCCGGCGGCGACGCGCTGGTGCTGATGCCCACCGGTGGCGGCAAGTCGCTGTGCTACCAGATCCCGGCGCTGGTGCGCGACGGCGTGGCGGTGGTGGTCTCGCCGCTGATCGCGCTGATGCAGGACCAGGTCGACGCGCTGACGGCGGTCGGCGTGCGGGCGGGCTTCCTCAACTCGACCCAGGATCTCGACGCCCGGCGCGCGGTGGAGCGGGCGTTCGTCGCCGGCGAACTGGACCTGCTCTACCTCGCCCCCGAGGCGTTGGGCACGCGCGGAGTGCAGCAGCTGCTCGACCGCGGCCGGATCGGCCTGTTCGCCATCGACGAGGCGCACTGCGTGTCGCAGTGGGGGCACGACTTCCGCCCCGACTACCTCGCCCTGTCGATGCTGCACGAGCGCTGGCCCGAGGTGCCCCGCATCGCGCTCACCGCCACCGCGACCAGCGCGACCCGCGACGAGATCGCCACCCGGCTCCGGCTCACCGACGCCCGGCACTTCGTCGCCAGTTTCGACCGACCCAACATCCAGTACCGCATCGTGCCCAAGCGCGAGCCGCGCAAGCAGCTGCTGGGCCTGCTGCGCGACGAGCACCCCGGCGAGGCGGGCATCGTCTACTGCCTGTCGCGCGCCTCGGTGGACAAGACGGCGGAGTTCCTCACCGCCAACGGCGTCGCCGCGCTGCCCTACCACGCGGGGCTGGACGCGGCGACCCGCGCGCGCAACCAGCAGCGCTTCCTGCGGGAGGACGGCCTGGTGATGGTGGCGACCATCGCGTTCGGGATGGGCATCGACAAGCCCGACGTGCGCTTCGTCGCCCACCTCGACCTGCCCAAGTCGGTCGAGGGCTACTACCAGGAGACCGGCCGCGCCGGGCGCGACGGGCTGCCGTCGACCGCCTGGCTGGCGTACGGGCTGCAGGACGTGGTGCAGCAGCGCAAGATGATCGAGACCTCCGACGGTGACTTCGCCCACCGGCGCAACCTCGCCGCCCACCTCGACGCGATGCTCGCCCTCTGCGAGACGGTGCGCTGCCGCCGGGGCCAGTTGCTCGACTACTTCGGCGAGAAGGCGACGGCCGCCTGCGGCAACTGCGACACCTGCCTCAGCCCGCCGGAGTCCTGGGACGGCACCGTCGCGGCGCAGAAGCTGCTCTCCACGGTCTACCGGCTCGACCGGGAACGCAACCAGCGCTTCGGCGCGGGGCACTGCGTGGACATCCTGCTCGGGCGCACCACCGACAAGATCACGCAGTACGGCCACGACTCGCTGACCGTCTTCGGCATCGGCGGCGAGCTGCGCGAGGCGGAGTGGCGCGGCGTGGTGCGGCAACTGCTGGCCGAGGGGCTGCTGGCCGTCGAGGGCGACTACGGCACGCTGGCCCTCACCGAGGCCAGCGCCGAGGTGCTGGGCCGCCGCCGCACGGTGATGATGCGCCGCGAGCCGGAGAAGGTCGCCTCGTCCCGGTCGGCGAAGCCGCGCGGGGCGGCCACGGCCGTCGCCGAGCTGTCCCCGGCCGCCGTCGGGGTCTTCGAGCGGCTGCGTGCCTGGCGGGCGGCCACCGCCAAGGAGCAGGGCGTCCCGGCGTACGTGATCTTCCACGACGCCACGCTGCGGCAGATCGCCACCGACGCGCCCGCGTCGCTGGCCGAGCTGTCCACGGTCGGCGGCGTCGGCGAGAACAAGCTCGCGAAGTACGGCGAGCAGATCCTCGCCGTCCTCACCGGCTCCTGACCTCCCGCCCGGATCCCGCGGACGACCGTTGCCGATCGTCCTCCTGCCGGCGGCCGTCACCGGGCCGACCGGTCGCGACCAGCGGCGTCGACACTCCCGCCTGGTTCTCTCCGGCCGACCGCACACCGCGCGACTCGGCCAGTCGCTCCAATCGCCCCACGGTGACGAAGGTCAGGCCGACGTACGCCCAGCCCACCAGGACGTCGATGACGTAGTGCTCACCCGAATACACCAATGTGAACGTCATGGCGAGCGGATACGTGAGCAGGAGCGGCCACCACCGGCGCCGCACCATCGGCAGGAAGAACGCGACGACCATCAGCGCATAGGCCGTGTGCAGGGACGGCATGGCGGCGACCGGGTTGGACGCCTCGACCTGCAGAGCGTTGAGGACGTTGCCCGCGCTGTGCAGCCCTATCGCCTCCCAGCCGTTCGTGGAGATCCGCTGCACGTCGTCGATGAGTGCGCCGTGCTGCGGCTGCGCCGCCCACCACGGTGGTGCCGCAGGATAGACGAAGTAGGTGACCAGACCCGCGAACGTCAGCACGACCCACCGCCGCATGTACCGCTTCCACCGCTCCCGCGAGCGCACCCAGAGCATTACGGCAGCGGCCGGCACCGCCAGGAAATGGGAGAAGTAGACGATGGAGACCGCCACCTCCCACCATTGCACCACTCCCGGTTCCCACAGGTGACGCTGGAGCCACACCGTCGGCACGTCGCCACCGAGGAGCCAGCCGAACAACCACTCGTCTGCGCGTACCAGTTCGATGGCGTGCGGCGCGGAAAGCGCGTCGGCGTATCCCCGGGAGATGTTGTAGACCAGCAACATGAGCATCACGGGCAGCCAGTCCCGGACGAAGGCCAGGTGACTTCGCCAGGGCAGGTGGCTGTTCCACGCCACCGTCGCCAGCCAGAGCCAGCCGAGCGGCAGCAGGGGGTCGCTCGTCGGCACGCCGAGGAAGTAGGCGTAGACCAGGAACGCCACCGCCCACGTCGACATGGCCAGTGTCCGCCGTCTTCCGAATGTGGGAGAGGGTCGGTGCGCGGTCTCGTGTAGGGGCGCGGTGCCGGTCACGAGTGACGAGACTAGCCCCCGACCCACGGGGGCCAGCCCTGGCCGCCACCCCACTCAAGCCAGGATCAGGGTCACTCTGTGTGTCGTACGACGATCGTCGGGTGGCCGCCCAACGGCCGGGTGGTCGCCTACGGGTGGGGTCCGAAGGCCACCGAGAAGCTCCGGATGCCCGTTCAGGAGGTCGGAGCCGGGTCCCGGTCGGGGTCGAGGGCGGCGAGGATCGCCTCCGCCGTCCGCTTGCCCACCCCCGGCACCTCGGTGATCTCCTCGACGGTGGCCGCGGAGAGCCGCTTCAGCGAGCCGAAGTGCCGCAGCAGTGCCTTGCGCCGCACCTCCCCCAGGCCGGGCACCCTGTCCAGCGCCGACTCGGTCATCCGCTTGGAGCGCCGCTGGCGGTGGAACGTGATGGCGAAGCGGTGCGCCTCGTCGCGCACCCGCTGCAGCAGGTAGAGCCCCTCGGAGGTGCGCGGCAGGATGACCGGGAACTCGTCGTCGGGCAGCCAGACCTCCTCCAGCCGCTTGGCCAGGCCGCACAGCGCCACGTCGTCGACGCCCAACTCCGCCAGGGCCTGGGCCGCCGCCGCGACCTGCGGCGCGCCGCCGTCGACCACCACCAACTGCGGCGGGTACGCGAACCTGCGCGGCCGGCCGGTGGTCGGGTCGATCAGGGCGCCGACGGTGCGCTCGTCGGACCCGCCGGGCTGGTGGGGTTCGCCCGGCGCGGGCTGCCCGGCCGGGGCGACCGGGTCGTCGGCCGGCTCGACGCCCGCCTCGCCGGTCTCGGCGCGGGCGTCGAGGTAGCGGGCGAAGCGGCGGCGCAGCACCTCGGACATGGCGGAGAGGTCGTCGGTGGCGCCCCGGATGATGAAGCGCCGGTATTCGCTCTTGCGGGGCAGCCCGTCCTCGAAGACGACCATGCTCGCCACCACGTCGGTGCCCTGCATCTGGGAGATGTCGAAGCACTCGATGCGCAGCGGCGAGGTGCGCATGTCGAGCGCCTCGGTGATCTCGTCGAGCGCCTTGCTGCGGGTGGTCAGGTCGCCGGCCCGGCGCAACCTGTGCCGGGCGAGGGCGTCCTTGGCGTTACGCTCGACCGTCTCCAGCAGGGAGCGCTTGTCGCCGCGCTGCGGCACCCGCAGGCTCACCCGGCTGCTCCGGTGACCGGAGAGCCAGTCGGCCAGCGCGTCGGCGTCGGCGGGCAGCGCCGGCACGAGCAGCTCGCGGGGCACGTCGGCCTCGCCCTGCTCGCCGCCGTAGACCTGGGTGCAGAAGTGGTGCACGAGGTCGCCGGTGCTCAGCTCCTCGGTCTTCTCCACCACCCAGCCGCGCTGGCCACGGACCCGGCCGTCACGCACGTGGAAGACCTGCACGGCCGCCTCGAGTGGATCGTCGGCGAACGCGACCACGTCGGCGTCGGTGCCGTCGCCGAGCACGACGGTCTGCTTCTCCATGGCCCGGCGCAGCGCGGCCACGTCGTCGCGCAACCGGGCCGCCCGCTCGAACTCCAACCGCTCGCTGGCGTCGGTCATCTCCCGCTCCAGCCGACGCACCATCGTGTCGGTGCGCCCGGCCATGAAGTCGCAGAAGCCGTCGATGATCTCCCGGTGCCGCTCGGGCGTGACGCTGCCGACGCAGGGCGCCGAGCACTTGCCGATGTAACCCAGCAGGCAGGGGCGGCCGACCTGGCTGGCCCGCTTGAACACCCCCGCCGAGCAGGTGCGCGCCGGGAAGACCCGCAGCAGCAGGTCGAGCGTCTCGCGGATCGCCCAGGCGTGCGAGTAGGGCCCGAAGTAGCGCACCCCCTTGCGCTTGGCGCCCCGCATCACCTGCAGCCGGGGGAACTCCTCGTCGAGGGTGACCGCGAGGTAGGGGTAGGACTTGTCGTCGCGGTAGCGGACGTTGAAGCGCGGGTCGTACTGCTTGATCCAGGTGTATTCGAGCTGGAGCGCCTCGACCTCGGTGCCCACGGTGACCCAGTCCACCGACTCGGCCGTGGTGACCATCTGCTGGGTGCGCTGGTGCAGGCCCCACAGGTCGGCGAAGTAGGAGTTGAGCCGGCTGCGCAGGTTCTTCGCCTTGCCGACGTAGATCACCCGGCCGGTACCGTCGCGGAACCGGTAGACCCCCGGGGACTCCGGGATGGTGCCGGGCGCGGGACGGTAGGTCGAGGGGTCAGCCACGCCAGCAAGCGTAGTCCGCGCCCCCGACAACCCCGGAACGCCGCGGCCCGCCCCGCGCCCCGCGCGACCACCGGGCGGCCGAGGTTAATCCGGTGCCGGCGCAGGCGCTCCCGGCTAGCATCCGCCCCTGGTCGGCAGACGCGAGGGGGGTGCGGGGGACATGAGCGCACACCCCGGGGGACGCAGCCGAGGGGGCGCCGTCCTCGTGGCGGCGCTCACCGTCGACTCGGTCGGCAACGGGCTCTTCCTGCCCCTGTCGCTGGTGTACTTCCTGCGGCTCACCGACGTGCCCCTGGCGCTGCTCGGGGTGCTGCTCAGCGCGGCGACCGTGCTCACCCTGCCGGTACCGCTGTGGGCGGGATCGCTGGCGGACCGGTTCGGGGCGCTGCCGGTGGTCGTCGCCTCCCAACTGCTCCAGGCCGCCGGCTATCTGGCGTACGCCTGGGTGCGAGGGCCCGCCGGCGTCTTCGTGGCGGCGGCGCTGGTCGCCGTCGGTGTGCGGTTCTTCTGGTCCGCCGTCTTCACGGCGGTCGCCGACTACGCCGACGGCAGCCCGGGCGGCTGGGCCCGGGACACCTGGTACTCGATCAGCAACGGCGCCCGTACCGCCGGGCTGGCGGTCGGGGGCCTGACCACGGGCGTGGTGGTGGCCGACGGCAGAGCCGCCACCTACCGCGCGGTGGCCTACGCGGCGGCGGCCTGCTTCGCCCTCGCCGCCGTGCTCATCGCCGCCTGCGTGCGGATCCCGCCGGCCGCCGACCGCCCGGCCGGTTCCGGGCGGGGCGGGTACGCCGCGCTGGTCCGGGACCGCCCGTTCCTCGCCCTCATCGGCCTGAACACGGTCTTCGCGCTGAGCACCATGATGCTCGGCCTGGCCCTGCCCACGATGATGCTCACGGACCTGCGGGGCCCCGCGTGGCTGACCTCCGTCGTCCTGGCCGGCAACGCGTTCCTCGTCGCCCTGCTGTCCGCGCCCGTCGGCACCCGGCTGCCGCGCCACCGCCGCACCCGCGTGATCGCGCTGGCGGCGGCCCTGTGGACGGTCTGGGGGCTCGCCATGGCGGCCCTCGGGCCGGGGCGCCTCGGCGTGGTGGCCGCGCTGCTGGTCGCGGCGACGCTGCTGTTCACCGTCGCGGAACTGGTGCACGCGCCGGCCTCCGCCGCGCTGGCCGCGGCCTCCGCCCCGGTCGCCGCCCGGGGCCGCTACCTGGCGGCCTTCCAGTACTCCTTCGCCATCGCCTCGATGGTCGCGCCGGCCTTCTTCGGCACCCTGTACGAGGTCGACACCGCCGCGCCCTGGCTGACGCTGGCGCTGCTCAACGCCGTCGGCGTCGCCGGCATCCTGCTGCTGGAGCGGCGCCTCCCGCCGACCGCACTGCGGGAACCGTCGTCGGACACCCGGCGGGTCGACGCGGGCGCCGGGGCGCGGTGAGCGGGCCCGGCCGCCCGCGTGCGCTTCGCCGGGCCCGTCCGAGCGGTCAGGCCAGCGAGATCTGGTCGCCGGTGACCTTCACGTTCTTCGGCGGGAGCGGCTTGGTGGCCGGGCCGCCCTTCACCGAGCCGTCCTCGATCGAGAACTTGCTGAAGTGGCAGGTGCAGTTGATGGTGCCGCCGTCGACGTTCGTCACCGGGCAGCCCTGGTGGGTGCAGATCGAGTCGAACCCCTTGAACTCGCCGGCGCGGGGCTGGGTGATCACCACGCCCTGGGCGGGATAGACGGTGCCGCCGCCGACGGGGATGTCGGCCGTACGGGCCAGCGACTGCGCGCCCTCACGGTCGCCGCCGCCGGCGTCGCCGGTGCTGGGGACCGCCGGGCCGCCGCTGGTCGGGGCCGCCCCGTCGCCGGAGTCGTCGCTGCCGCAGGCGGCCAGGACCACCGCCGCGCCGACGGCGCCCGCGCCCGTGAGGAGGGCGCGCCGCGTCCGCGTCGCCGGCCCGGTCAGGTCCTGATCGTCACTCATGCCTCGCCCTTCTCTCGGCTGCCGCCGCCTGGTCGTGGTCCACGGCCACACTCGGTTACACGGATCACTCTGCCCGACGGTTCACCCGACCGGCCAGCGCGGGGCCCGCCCGGACGGGTGCCGCGGCCGCGACGGGTTCCACGGCCCCGCCCGGACGGGTGCGTCGGCGATCCACCCCCACCCGGCGCCGGACGGCGCGGGCGGGCGGCCGACCGGCGCGGCCGAGGAGAGCACGTGGTCAGCGGGCCCCGGCCGGCACCTTCCGGGCGCGGGACTTCGTGCCGTTGGCCTTGGCCGCCCGGGAGGTGGCCGCCGCCGCGCCCCTCGCCTCGCCGTCGAGCCGGAGCGCCTGGCGCAGGAACTGCCCGGTGTGGCTCCCGGGCACCTCGGCGACCTCCTCGGGGGTGCCGGTGGCGAGCACCGTGCCGCCCCGGTGACCGCCCTCGGGGCCCATGTCGATCAGCCAGTCGGCCGTCTTGATCACGTCGAGGTTGTGCTCGATGGTGATCACCGTGTTGCCCTTGTCGACCAGCCCCTCGAGCACCATGAGCAGCTTGCGGATGTCCTCGAAGTGCAGGCCGGTGGTCGGCTCGTCGAGGACGTAGACCGTCCGCCCGGTCGAGCGCTTCTGCAACTCGGAGGCGAGCTTGACGCGCTGCGCCTCGCCGCCGGAGAGCGTGGGCGCGGGCTGGCCGAGCCGTACGTAGCCCAGGCCCACGTCGACCAGCGTCTTGAGGTGCCGGTGGATGGCCGGGATGGCGGAGAAGAACTCGGCCGCCTCCTCGATCGGCATCTCCAGCACGTCGGAGACGGTCTTGCCCTTGTAGTGCACCTCCAGGGTCTCCCGGTTGTAGCGGGCGCCCTTGCAGACCTCGCACGGGACGTACACGTCGGGCAGGAAGTTCATCTCGATCTTGATCGTGCCGTCACCGGAGCACGCCTCGCAGCGACCGCCCTTGACGTTGAACGAGAACCGGCCGGGGCCGTACCCCCGGACCTTGGCCTCGGTGGTCTCGGCGAAGAGCTTGCGGACGTGGTCCCAGACCCCGGTGTAGGTGGCCGGGTTGGACCGTGGCGTGCGGCCGATCGGCGACTGGTCGACGCCGACCACCTTGTCGACGTGCTCCAGCCCGGAGACCCGGGTGTGCCGGCCGGGGACCAGCCGGGCCCCGTTGATCTGGTTGGCCAGCACCGCGTAGAGGATGTCGTTGACCAGCGTCGACTTGCCGGAGCCGCTGACCCCGGTGACGGCGATGAGCTGGCCCAGCGGGAACGAGACGGTCAGGTTGCGCAGGTTGTGCTCGCGCGCGCCGTGCACCACCAGCTCCCGCTCCGGGGTCTGCGGGCGGCGCCCCTGCGGCGTCGGGATCGACCGGCGGCCCGACAGGTAGGCCCCGGTCACCGACTCCGGGTTCTCCAGCAGCGCCGGCACGGAGCCGCTGTGCACGATCCTGCCGCCGTGCTCGCCCGCGCCCGGGCCGATGTCGACGATCCAGTCGGCGGTGCGGATCGTGTCCTCGTCGTGCTCGACCACGATCAGCGTGTTGCCCAGGCCGCGCAGCCGGACCAGGGTCTCGATCAACCGGTGGTTGTCGCGCTGGTGCAGCCCGATCGACGGCTCGTCGAGGACGTAGAGCACCCCGACCAGGCCGGAGCCGATCTGCGTGGCCAGTCGGATGCGCTGCGCCTCGCCGCCGGAGAGGGTGCCGGCCGGGCGGTCCAGGGAGAGGTAGTCCAGACCGACGTCGAGCAGGAACTTCAGCCGGGCGTTGATCTCCTTCAGCACCCGCTCGGCGATCATCTTCTGCCGGTCGGTCAGCTCGATGCCGGCGAGCAGGTCGGCGGCCTCCCCGACGGAGAGGTTGCAGACCTCGGCGATGCTCCTGCCGGCCAGGGTGACCGCGAGCACCTCGGGCTTGAGCCGGGCGCCCCCGCAGGCCGCGCAGGGCACGTCGCGCATGTAGCCCTCGTACTTGTCCCGCGACCACTCCGACTCGGTGTCGGAGTGCCGGCGCTCGATCCACTGCACCACGCCCTCGAACCCGGTGTAGTAGGAGCGCTCGCGGCCGAACTTGTTGCGGTAGCGCACATGCACCTGGTCGTCGGAGCCGTGCAGGATCGTCTTCTGCGCCCGCGACGGCAGGGCCCGCCAGGGCGTGTCGACGTCGAAGTGCTCGGCCGCGCCGAGGGCCTCCAGCAGGCGCAGGAAGTATTCCAGGTTGTGCCCGGTCGACCACGGCTGGACGGCGCCGTCGCGCAGGGTGCGCTCCGGGTCGGGGACGACCAGCTCGGGGTCGACCTCCTTCTTGGTGCCGAGGCCGGTGCACTCGGGACACGCGCCGTAGGGCGCGTTGAAGGAGAAGACCCGGGGCTCCAGGTCCTCGATCGCGAGCGGGTGGTCGTTGGGGCAGGCCAGGTGCTCGGAGTAGCGCCGCTCACGCTCCGGGTCGTCCTCGGGCAGGTCGACGAAGTCGAGCAGGACCAGGCCGTTGGACAGGCCCAGGGCGGCCTCGACCGAGTCGGTCAGCCGCTGCTTGGCGCTCGGCTTGACCGTGAGCCGGTCGATCACCACCTCGATGGTGTGCTTCTCCTGCTTCTTCAGCTTCGGCGGCTCGGTCAGCGGGTGCACCACGCCGTCGACCCGGGCCCGCGCGTAGCCCTTGGCCTGGAGCTCGGCGAAGAGGTCGACGTATTCGCCCTTGCGGCCGCGCACCACGGGCGAGAGCACCATGAACTTGGTGCCCTCGGCCATCGCGAGGACCCGGTCGACGATCTGCTGCGGGGTCTGCCGGGAGATCCGCTCGCCGCAGACCGGGCAGTGCGGCTCGCCGATGCGGGCGAAGAGCAGCCGCAGGTAGTCGTAGACCTCGGTGATGGTGCCCACCGTCGAGCGCGGGTTGCGCGAGGTGGACTTCTGGTCGATGGAGACCGCCGGGCTCAGGCCCTCGATGAAGTCGACGTCCGGCTTGTCCATCTGGCCGAGGAACTGCCGCGCGTACGACGACAGCGACTCGACGTAGCGGCGCTGCCCCTCGGCGAAGATCGTGTCGAAGGCCAGGCTCGACTTGCCCGACCCCGAGAGCCCCGTGAAGACGATCAGGGCGTCCCGGGGCAGGTCGAGACTGACGTCACGCAGGTTGTGCTCGCGCGCGCCACGGATGATCAGTCGGTCGGCCACTGTCCGTGTACTCCCGGGTGAAGAAGATGAGGAGGAGATGTCCGCTCCGAGGATGGTCTGAGCGGTTGTGTGCGTGGGTTGTGGGCGCGCACAAAAGGCGCCTCGGCAACTCTAGCCCCGAGGTACGACAACTTCCCTCGTCAGCACGTTCGCCCAGCTCAGGACGGTACGCCGCACGCGGGAGACCGGCCGATCCGGCCGGACAGGAGCGCGCGGGGTCCCCCGGCGACGGCTGCGGGCGGGACCGCTCGTCGACCGGTCCCGCCCGCGCGGACGCCCGTCAGGGGCGGGTGGCCCGCCGCCGGCCCGAGCGCCAGCCACCGCGCCGCTGCGCGGCCACCCGGACCTCCCGCCGCCGGCTCTCGAAGGCCAGCTCCCGCTGGAGCTTGCGCCAGCTCTCCCAGCGCCGCACCGGCAGCTCACCGCTCTCCAGCGCCTCGCGCACCGCACACGCGGGTTCCCCGTCGTGCCCGCAGTCGGCGTACCGGCAGCCGAGGGCCAGCTCGGCGATGTCCGCGAACGCCCGGTCCAGCCCCGCCGAGCCGTCCAGCAGGCCGACCGCGCGTACCCCCGGGGTGTCCAGCACGGCGCCGCCGCCCGGCACCGGCAGCAGCGCCCGCCAGGTGGTGGTGTGCCGGCCCTTGCCGTCGACGCGCCGGATCGCCTGGGTGGGCATCACCGCCGCCCCGGCCAGCGCGTTGACCAGGCTCGACTTGCCGGCCCCGGACGGACCGAGCAGGCCGAGCGTGCGGCCGGGCGCCACCTCGGCGCGCAGCGGGTCGAGCCCGGTGCCGTGCTCGGCGCTGACCGCCAGCACCGGCACCCCCGGGGCGACCCCGGCGAGCTGGCGCGCGACCGCCGCCGGGTCCGCCGCCAGGTCGGCCTTGGTGAGCACGACCAGCGGCCGGGCGCCCGACTCGTGCGCCAGGGAGAGCAGCCGTTCGATCCTGCCGACGTCCGGCTCGGGGTGCACCGGCTCCACCACGGCGGCGGCGTCGAGGTTGGCGGCCAGCACCTGGCCGCTGGCGTCCTTGCCGGCGGTCCGCCGCACGAGCGCGGTGCGCCTGGGCAGCACCGCCTCCACGGTCACGTTCCGGTCGGGCCAGGTGCCCAGCAGCACCCAGTCCCCCGCGCAGGGCAGCCGGGTCAGGTCGCGGGCGGCGGCGGCCAGGACGGCGCCACCCAGGGTGGCGCGGACCGGGCCGTCCGCGCGGAGCACGGTGCAGACACCGCGGTCCACCCGGGCCACCCGGCCCGGTCGGTGCCCGCCGCGTCGCGGTACGAGTGCCGCCCGCTCGGCGTCCCAGCCGAGGGCGGTCAGGTCGATGGTCATGGCATCCTCATCGGTGTCGAAGCGGTCGACGCACGCGTACTGCCACCGGCATGGTCACCACCTCCCCCGCCCTTGCGGTGCCGCGTCTCGACGCCGACGGTAGGTCGCGGCGCGACGCGCCGAAAGCGATTTCCCCGGCGACGCGGGGCCGCCCGGCGGATAGGGTCGGTGGGTGACCACGGACCCGCTTCTGCTGACGGGCGAGGTGGACGCGGCCACGGACCGCCTGCTGCGGACCGCGGCCGCCTTCGACGACACCGACCTCGCCACCACCTCGCTCCTGCCGGGTTGGAGCCGGGGGCACGTGCTGGCCCACCTGGCCCGTAACGCCGACGGTTTCGTCAACCTGCTCGCCGCGGCGCGCACCGGCGAGCCGATCCCGATGTACGCCTCGGCGGCGGCCCGCGACGCCGACATCGAGGCCGGTGCGCCCCGCCCGCCCGAGGCCCACCTCGACGACCTGCGCCGCTCGGCCGACCGGTTCGCCGAGGCGGTCGCCGCGATGCCGGTCGAGGCGTGGGCGGCCACCGTCCAGACGCGCCGCGGCCCCTGGCCGGCGGCCATGCTGGTCTGGGGCCGGCTGCGCGAGATCGAGGTGCACCACCTGGACCTCGACGCCGGCTACCGGCCGGCCGACTGGCCCGAGGCGTTCGGCCACCGGCTGCTGCACGAGGTGGCCGGTGACCTGGCCGGCCGGGCGGACGTACCGCCGATGGTGCTGCGCTTCGACGGCAGCCGGCACGAACTCGTCGTCGGCGACCGGGCCACCGCGCCCACGGTCACCGGCACGGCCCCCGAACTCGCCGCCTGGCTGATCGGCCGCAGCCCCGGCACCGTACTGACCGTCACCCCCGACGGCCCCCTGCCGCAACCACCGGAATGGATATAGACGACCTCATGACCTACACCGGAGACGTCACGCCCGGCGGCACGCCGGACGTACGCGAGCTCGACCGGCTCACCATCACCAAGATGTCGGTGGGCCCGATGGACAACAACGCCTACCTGCTGCGCTGCCGCGCGACCGGCGAGCAGGTGCTCATCGACGCCGCCAACGAGGCGCCCCGGCTGCTCGACCTGGTGGGCGACGCGGGGCTGGCCACGGTGGTGACCACCCACCAGCACATGGACCACTGGGTGGCGCTGGAGGAGGTGGTCGCCAAGACGGGCGCCCGCGCGCTGGTGCACGCCGACGACGCGGCCGGGCTGCCGATCGAGGCCGACACCCTCGCCGAGGGCGACAGCGTCCCGGTGGGCGAGTGCGCGCTGGAGGTGATCCACATCACGGGTCACACCCCCGGCTCGATCGCGCTGCTCTACCGCGACCCGGCGGGCACGCCGCACCTGTTCACCGGCGACAGCCTGTTCCCCGGCGGGGTCGGCAACACCGACAAGGACCCGGAGCGCTTCGCCGCGCTCATCGACGACGTCGAGCACAAGTTGTTCGACCGGCTGCCCGACGAGACCTGGTTCTACCCGGGTCACGGCAAGGACGGCACGCTCGGCGCGGAACGCCCCGCCCTGCCACAGTGGCGCGCCCGGGGCTGGTGAACCTCAGCGGGGCCGGACGCGATCCGCGTCCGGCCCCGCTCCCCCCGTAGGCCCCCCGTCGGCCCCAGCTTCCCGTCGGCCTCACCGCCGCCGGTCCCCCTGTTCCCCCGACGGGCCCCCGTTCCCCCCGCTCCCCGCCCGGTCCCCGTGGAGACGGGCGGTCAGGCCCCGGTGAGGGCGCGCAGCCGCTGCCGCGTGCCCATCAGCACCACACCCGCCAGCAGCAGGCCGACCACCATGGTGACCAGCATCGGGCTGGACTCCCCCGGCAACAGCCCGGCCAGCGACCGCGAGGCGGCGCCCAACACCAGGTAGAGGCCCGCCCACGCCGCCGCGCCGAGCGTGGCGCACCCGAGGAAGCGCGGGTACGACATCCGCAGGCCGCCCGCCGCCAGCGGCAGCAGCGCGTTGAACACCGGCAGGAAGGGCGCGACCAGCACCATCCGGCCGCCCCCACGCTGGAGGATCCCCTCCGCCGCCGCCCAGCGCGTCTCGCCGATCCAGCCGCCGAGGCGGCCGCCCCGCAGGCGCTCGCCGTACCGGCGCCCCGCCAGGAAGCTCAGCGACCAGCCGGCGAGGCAGCCGGCCACCACGACGGCGAAGGTGACGGCCCCGGTGACCGGTCCGCCGGCCCCCGTCGCGGCCAGGATCGCCACGTCGCCGGGGACCAGCACCCCGAGCAGCGGTACGGCGTCGAAGAGCATCACCACCCCGAGCACCCCCATGAGCAGGGTGGTGGGCAGCTCTCCGATCTGGGCCAGCCAATCCGTCATGCCCCGTACGCTATGGCGGCCCGGCCGCCCGGGGCATCGGGTCCGATCCCCCACCGCCCCCTGGTATCGGGCTCGGGGTCGCCCCTGAGACGCGACGTCAGCGGGGGCGCAGCACCTGCACCCGGCGCACGGGCGAGTCGACGGAGGGCTCGGTGGTGGGCACGGGATAGCTCGCCACCGCCGCCAGCACGCCCGGGGGCAGGTGCCCCCGCCCGGGATCGCCGACCAGCACCTCGGCTCCGGTGGCGGCGGCCCGGCGCAGGAAGGGCAGCACCCGCGCCGCCATCGTCGGGTCGTAGAGCACGTCCCCGGCCACCAGCAGGTCCGTGTCGGCGGGCTCGGAGTCCAGCAGGTCGCCACCGGTGGCGACGACCGTCACGTGGTTGGCCCGGGCGTTGACGGTGACCGCCGCGACCGCATACGGGTCGATGTCGTTGGCGACCACCCGTTCGGCGCCGGCGAGCGCGGCGGCGATCGCCACCAGGCCGGATCCGGCGGCGAGGTCGAGCACCCGGCGGCCGGCCGCGAGGTCGGGATGGTCCAGCAGGTGCCGCGCGAGGGCCTGGCCACCGGCCCAGACCGAGGCCCAGTACGGCGGGGGCAGCGCGTGTCCGGCCTGCGCCTCCATCCGGGCCCACCAGACGATGGCGTCCTCGGCCAGGTGCAGCCGGACCTCGGGGACGAACGGGATCCGCACCAGCCCGAGCCGGTCCAGCCCGCCGCCGGGGGCGACGATCTCCCGCTCCAGCTCGGTCAGCGCGTCGGCTGTGGCACCCTTCATCGGGGCAAGCATGCCGCAGCCGACCGCGCGCCGCCCGGCTTTCGCGTCGCCGCGCCGAGAGTTCGGCCAGCGGATCCGGGTTGAGCCAGTTACTCTCGGGGTAGCACCGGGCGATCATCGGTCGAAGACCGAGGTTCACCCGCTTTGGAACAGGGAGAGATGCATGGCAACCGGCACGGTTAAGTGGTTCAACTCGGAAAAGGGCTTCGGCTTCATCGAGCAGGATGGCGGAGGGCCGGACGTGTTCGTCCACTACTCGGCCATCGCGTCGAGCGGTTACCGGGAGCTGAACGAGGGCCAGAAGGTCGAGTTCGAGGTGACCCAGGGTCAGAAGGGTCCGCAGGCGGACAACGTCCGTCCGCTGTAGATCCCGTGCCGGTGGCGGCGGCCAACTGACGGCCGCCGCCGCAGCGCGTTTTCAGGGCCGCTTCGGCGCGACGGGCAGGTCCCGTCGCCGCCGTAGCGGCCCGATCAGCAGGAGCGCCGGGGTGAGCGCGAGCCAGCCCGTCATCACCGCGATCGCGGTGCCGGCCCCGTGGGCCGCGCCGACCGCCCCGGCCAGCACCGCGGCCAGCGGGATCGTGCCGTAGTTGAGCATCTGCATGCTCACCGTGACGCGGCCCAGCAGGTGGTGCGGCGTGTAGGTCTGCCGGAAGCTGCCCTTGAGCACGTTGCCCACCGCCACCCCGAGGCTGACCAGCATCCCGCCGATCGCCGGCAGAGCGAGTCGGCCGCCGGGCCCGGCGAGCGGGATCAGCAACGCCGGCGGCCCGGTGAACACCGCCGCCAGGAGCGTCGCCCGGGCGGTGCCGAGGCGACGGCCGAGCAGGGTCGCCGACAACGCGCCGACGATGCCGCCGAGACTCATCGCCGCGACCAGCAGGCCGACCGGGGCCGGTGCGAGTCGCGCCTCCCGGACCAGGAAGACCACCAGGACCGCCTGGTAGCCGACCAGTCCGACGTTGCTGGCGGCCCCGAAGGCGGTGAGCACCCGCAGGTACGGGTCCCGGGCGACGAACCGGATCCCCTCGCCGATCTCCCGCCGCAGCGACCGCGAGGGCCCGCCGCGCTCGGGACGCCGCTCGACGGTGCGGATGCGCAGCAGGCAGGCGGCGGAGAACAGGAAACTCAGCGCGTCGAGCACCACCGCGGTGACGGCGCCGGCGGCCTGTGCGACCACGCCGGCGAGTCCGGGGCCGAGCACGTAGCTCGCGGTCTGGGTGGCCTGGAGCTTGGCGTTGCCCTCCGGCACCTGCTCGGGGCGCAGCAGCACGGGCAGGTAGACCTGGTCGGCCGTCTCGAAGAAGACCCGGGCCAGACCGGCGCCCAACGCCACCACCAGCAGCTGCGTCACGGTCAGCACGCCGAGCACGGCGGCGACGGGGACGCTGAGGAACAGCAGCGCCGAGACCAGGTCACAGGCGATCATCACCGGCCGGCGGGGCAACCGGTCCACCCAGACGCCGGCCGGCAGGCCGACGAGCAGCCACGGCAGCCAGGCGGCGGCGGTGAGCACCGCGACGCCGAAGGTGCTGGCGTCGAGCACGGTCACCGCGACCAGGGGCAGCGCCACGGCGGTGACGTTGCTGCCGACGGCGCTGGTCGTCTGCCCGGCCCAGAGCAGCCGGAAGTCCCGGTGCCGCAACAGCCCTCCCCGGGGCGCCGCCGCTGCCGCCGGCCGTCCGGAGGGCCGTACCGCCGGGTCGGTCGCGGGGTCGGCGCCCGGGCCGCCCGCGCCTGCCGGCGGGGCGGCGGCGGTACGGGGCGGCGGGCTGGTGCCGGCGGGCGGCGTCACGGCGTGGCCGGGATCCCGTAGGCGAACAGGAAGACCGGCTCGCGTTTCCGCCCGTCGTCGGGCACGTCCCGGTCGCCCCACCGGGCGAGCACCTCGTTCAGCTCGCCGGCCAGCTGGGCGAGTTCGGCGTCGGTCAGGTGCAGCCAGCGGTCCGTGGAGAACGGTCCCTGCGACCAGGCGGCCCGGCTGGTCTCGTCGGTGGCGTGCCACGCGCGGGCGAGGGCGACGTGCCGGTCCAGGTTGAGCGAGGTGGCGGCGTCGGCGACGGCCCGGGCGGCGGGGTCGTCGAAGTCCGACTGGGACCAGCGGACACCCCGGGTGACCAGGCGCCACCAGCGTTCCCGCCGGTCGCGGGCCAGCTCGGGCGCCTCCTCGACCAGCTCGGCGCCGGCCAGCACCTTGAGGTGGTGGCTGACGTTCGCCGGCGCCTGTCCGGTCCGCTCGGCGAGCACGCCGACGGTGGACGGGCCGTGCACCTTGAGCACGTCCATCAACCGGCGGCGCAGCGGATGGGACAGCGCGGCGAGCACCCGCGAGTCGGTCACGTGGCGTACGTCGGGGTTCGTCATGCCGCCAGCCTGACATCGGCAACGGCCGTTGCGCAACACTTATTGCGCAACTACCGTTGCCGATTCGTGCGGGTCAGGCCGCGAGGCGGCGGGCCAGTTCGTCGGCGACCTGCCGGGCCATGGTGGTGGGGATCGCCGCGGCGATCCTCTCGGGGGTGAGCGTGGCGAGGACCCCCGTGACGATGGCCTGCTCGTCCGTGAAGTCCTTGCTGGACAGCGTGTTGAGCTGGGCGGTCAACGCGTCCAGGCGCTGCATCGCGTAGTCCAGCTTGGCCACCAGGCTGTTGCTGGCCGCCGCGGGGCCGCTCGCGTCGGGGTCGACGCTGCGCCCCATGCTCGACCCGCCGAAGAACATGCCGGTATAGATGCTGTTGATCTTACTTTCGGCCTCGGCGCTCATGTCGTCCTCCAGGATTCCGATGGTGGTCAGGTAGCGGCGGAACAGCGGGGTCTGGTCGCGGTTCGCCTTGATCGAGTCGCGGAAGAAGCTGAAGTGGGTGTGCCACAGGTGGGAGTTGTCCCCGCTGGTTCGCCTGCCCAGGCGGTCCCACCGTCGGACGACCTTGCCGTCGGGGGAATAGATGATCTCCCGGATGTCGCGGCTGTCCGCGCTGCCGGCGGCGCACTGTCCGACGCACCAGGCGGAGAAGCTGCGGAGGTCGTGCGTCCGCCCCCCGGCGCTGACGCTGAACCAGCCGACGTCGAGCGCGGCCGCGTCGAGGGTCAGGCCGGCGGAGTCCCGGGGCGACTCGACCACGGAGTAGTCCCTGGTCAGCACCCGGTCGGAGCCGCAGTGGTAACCGCCCCGGTGGGCGGGGTCGCCGACGATGCCGACCTCGGCGGGTTCGAGGTCCTGGTCGCGGGATCTGTCGGGGTCGACGTCGAGGTGGTCGAGCAGCAGGCGGCGCACGGTCAACAGGTTTTCCGGTGCCCGCGTCATGGGATTCCCCCTTGCGGATGGTCGAGGCCGGGCACGACGGTTACACCTCGTAAGCGATGCAAGAGCCTCACGCGCGGGCCCGACCGAGTGGTGCACAGCGTCGGGCGTTGGCCCAACCATAGCCCCATCGATTGATGAATGCCCAGCTCAGACAGGGTTCTTTCGGCTGGGAGAAAGCTGTGACGGCGGCGGCGTGATCGGCAGGAGCACAGCGGACGGCCACTGTGGGTCGTGCAGAACCTCACGCCATCCGGCACGCAGGGTGATCGCCGCGCCGAGGGATTCGCCAGTGCCGGGGTTGCGCGCGTAGCGGGGGTGGGCGCCGCCGGAAACCTGCACCCGCAGGCGGTGCCCCGGCGCGAACCGGTGCGCCGTGGGCCACAGCTCCACGGGTACGCGCACCACGCCGGCCGCGTCGGCGGGGAACCGGTCGGGCGTGACCCGGACCAGGCCGTCGCAGACGTTCCAGGACCGGCCGCGCCGGTCCACGTCGCACAGTCGCACGAACACGTCCAGGTAGGACAGCTCACTGCGTAGGTGGATCTCGGCGCGTACGGGGCCGATCACCTCGACGGGCTCGTCGAGCGGGGCGCTGGTGAAGGTGAGCACGTCGGGTCGGGCCTCGACCGGGCCGTTGTCGACCGGCCCGGCCCGCTGGGCGACGAGCAGCGGACCGCCGAGGGAGGGCGTCGGGTCGGCCGGGTCGTAGTGGAAGCGGTCCGGCGCCGACGGGACCGGCGCGGCGGTGCCCAGCCCGCCCGCCGGGTGCAGGTGCCACCGGATGGGCACCGCCGGAGGCGGCCAGTCGGGCAGGTCCCGCCAGCCGCCACCGGCACCGCCGACGTGCACCCGCACGGGGGCCGTCGCGGCGGCAGCGGACGACGCCGGCGGGAGCCGCCCGGCGAGGTGGGTGTCCAGGTGGTCCAGCCCGTCGCGCAGCGCGGCGAGGAAGAGCCCGACGCTGCCGTGGGTCCACGGCCCCACCGTCAGGCGGGGACGTCCACCGGCCGCCCGCAGCGCCGCGAAGTCGCGCAGCTGGGCCGGCAGGAAGATGTCGTGCCAGCCGCTCACCATCGCCACCGGCGCGTGGACCTCGGCGATCCGGTCGCCGAAGACGCGCGTACGCCAGTAGTCGGCCTCCGGGGTGTGGTGACGCAGCCACTCCTGGAAGAACGGCACGGTGACGCCGGTGGCCACCCGGTCCGCCTCGGCCAGCGGCAGGTGGGCCAGCGCCGCGACCAGCCGGGGTTGGCCGCGCTTGAGCTCCCACTGCCGGGCCAGCCACGGCACGGTCTGCGCCTGGAGCAGCTCCGCCCAGGTGAGCACGGTGTCCAGGGCGAAGGACTCCCCGGCGTACGTCGAGTCGCGGGTGCCCGATGCGGTCACCACCGCGACCATGGCGCGCAGCTCCTCGCCGGCGTCGGCGGCGAGGGCCCACTGCACGAAGCCCTGGTAGCTGGCGCCGAACATGCCGAACGCGCCGGACCACCAGGGCTGGCGGCGCAGCCAGTCGAGGGTGTCGAGGCCGTCCTCGCGCTCGTGCACCAGAGGGGCGAAGGTGCCGCCGGAGCCGAACGTGCCGCGGCAGGACTGGATCACCACGTGGAAGCCGCGTTCGGCGACGAGCCGGCCGAGCAGCCGCATGGGCCCGCCCCGCCCGTACGGGGTGCGGATCAGCACGGTGGGCGCGGCGGGCATGTCCGGGGCGTAGTGGTCGGTGCGCAGCGGGACGCCGTCGCGCACCCGCACCGCGATGCCCCGGGTGCGGGTGACCCGACGGGTGCGCGCGGGCGGCAACCGCAGCGCGGCGGTGGCAAGGCGGGTTGCCAGCCGGTCGAGCACGGCCTCAGCCGTTCGGGCGCCGGGCCGGCTCGTCGCGGGCGGCACGCACCGCGTCCCGGTGTTCCACCATCGAGGCGGTCATGGCGGCCATGAACCGGTGCACCACCTCCAGCTCCTCGTCGGTGAAGCCGGCCATCACGTCGTCGGTGCGCCGCCCCAACGGGCGGAAGAAGTCCATGGCCAGCGCCGCGCCCCGCTCGGCGTAGTGCAGGAAGACCTTGCGCCGGTCGGCGGTGTCCCGGTCGCGGCGGATGTGCCCGGCGCGCTCCAGCCGGTCGATCAGCGCGGTGACCGAGCCGGACGAGAGGTTGAGCTGCTCACCGAGGCGGCCGGGGGTGATCGGCTGGCCCGTCAGCTCGGCGTCCATCACCGCGATCAGCGCCTGCAGGTCGGTGGCGTTGAGCCCGTGCAGGCCGGCGAAGGCGTGACCGATGTGCTGTGCGTCGACCGAGTAGCGCCGCAGGTCGGCCCCGATCTCGGCGACCAGCCGTTCGCGGCGCGTGTCGCGCCGCCGGTACATGCCGTGACCTGCCACGTCGGTCGCCGCCTCCTGCCGTCCCGTTCCGGTTGCAGCATAACTCAGCAGTCGATAATCTCGTTTATCAAGATACTCGAAGATCGGCTCTTCCCGCGGTCCGCGAGTTCTTGACCGTCGAAGGAAATCCGTCGAGAGACCGTGAGGGCATCGGATGTCAGTGTTCACCCGAGTGGCGCGCGGACGGCTCGCCGCGTGGCTCACCGTGGTCGCCGCGATCGTCTTCGGGGCGGCCGTCTTCATGCTGCCCAAGCCCGACAATCCGGCGCCCGTCTCGTCCACCGGCCTGTCGGTGCAGTGGCAGTCGACCCAGGTGGAGCGCCTGCAGGACCAACTGCCCTCGCGCGACGTCCAGCCGGCGATCGTCGTCGTCAGCCGCGCCGACCGGGCGGCCCTCACCGAGGCCGACCGCACGACCCTCACCGGTCGGACCGGTGACCTCGGCCGGTTCGCCGTCGGCGGGCGCGTCAGCCCGCCGCAGGTCTCCCCCGACGGCACCGTCGCACTCGTCGCCGTGCCGCTGTCGACCGCCGGCGGGCAGGAGGAGGTCGCCGGCCGCATCGACGAGCTCCGCGCGTCCCTGGACGACGTGCCGGCCGGACTCGACGTGGAGGTCACCGGCGGGCCCGCGTTCGCCACCGACCTGACGAAGGTCTTCGACGGCGCCGACACCACGCTGCTCGCCGTCACCGCCGGCGTCGTGGCGCTGCTGCTGCTCATCACCTACCGCAGCCCGTTCCTGTGGATCGTGCCGCTCGTCGTCGTCGCGGCGACGGAGCAGCTCACCCTGCGCGCCCTCGACACGGTCGTCCCGGCCTTCGGCATCAACCTGCCCGGCGGCGCCGTCACCGGAATCGCCAGCGTTCTCGTCTTCGGCGCCGCCACCAACTACGCGCTGCTGCTCATCGCCCGCTACCGCGAGGAACTGCGCCGTGAGGAGGACCGCTTCGTGGCGATGCGCGCCGCGCTGCGCCGCGTCGCCGAGCCCATCCTCGCCAGCGGCTCCACCGTCGTGCTCGGCGTGCTAACCCTGCTGCTGTCGGAGCAGGAGCTCAACCGCGCCCTCGCCGTGGCCTGCGCGACGGGCGTCGTCCTCGCCATGCTCTCGGCGCTGTTGGTCCTGCCGGCCGCACTACTGATCTTCGGTCGCGGCCTGTTCTGGCCGTTCGTGCCCCGCGTCGGCGGGGAGGTCCGCGAGGGCCGGCTGTGGGGTCGCCTCGGCGCCGCCGTCGAGCGCCGCCCGGTACCCGTCGCGCTGCTCGCGACGCTGCTGCTCGTCGGGCTCGCCCTCGGCGGGCTCGGCATCCGCACCGGCCTGTCGGAGACCGAGCAGTTCCGCGTCAAGCCGGAGGCGGTCGCCGGCGCGGAGACCCTCGCCCGGTCCTTCCCCGCCGGCACGACCCAGCCGGTCGCCGTGCTCACCACCCCCTCGGCGGTGCGGGCCGTCACGGACACCGCCGCCGGGGTCCCCGGTGTCGCCTCCGCGCGTCCCGGCGAGGCGGGCGCCCAGGTCGCCCAGGTCGACGTCGTGCTGGAGGCCGAGCCGGGCACCGAAGCCGCGAGCCGGGCCGTCGAGGCGCTGCGCGACGCGGTCGCCGCCGTCCCCGGCTCCGCCCCGCCCACGGTCGAGGGCGCGCCCGCGTCCGACGGCGCGCTGGTGGGTGGCGCCGTCGCCGCCACGTACGACGAGAACGAGGCCAACGGCAGGGACCTGCGGCTGATCCTGCCGATCATCCTGCTGCTCGTCGGCGCGGTGCTGGTGCTGCTCCTGCGCGGTCTGGTCGCCCCGGTGCTCCTCGTGCTCACCGTGATCGCGTCGTTCTTCGCCAGCATCGGCGCGTCGTGGCTGCTCTTCGACCACGTGCTCGACATGCCGGCGCTCGACAGCGGCGTCCTGCTGCTCGCCTTCGTGTTCCTGGTGGCGCTCGGCGTGGACTACAACATCTTCCTCGTCACCCGGGCCCGCGAGGACGCCCGGCGCACCGGCACCCGCGCCGGCATGCTCTCGGCCCTGCGGGTCACCGGTGGCGTCATCACCAGCGCCGGCATCCTGCTCGCGGCGGTCTTCGCCGTCCTCGGCGTCCTGCCGCTGATCCTGCTGACCCAGATCGGGATCATCGTCTGCATCGGCGTCCTGCTGGACACCCTGCTCGTCCGGACGATCCTGGTGCCGGCGCTGGCGTTCACCCTCGGCGACCGCTTCTGGTGGCCGGGACGCATCGCGCGCCGGCCCGCCGGCGACGAGGACGACGCGTCGCCCGGACGCGAGCCGACGGCCGCCGGGGACTGACCGGGCCGCCCGCGCGACGGGGGCCGTGGCGTGCCGCCACGGCCCCCGTCTCCGTCCGCGCCGGCATCGCGCCCGCCGACCTGGCAGCTCACGCGTCGGCGCGCACCGCCGCGGCTTCGGGCTCCGCCGCGTCGCCGCGCACCGCCTTGTCCCGGGTGGCCCAGGCGACCACGAACAACGCCGTCCAGGCCACCCCGAGCAGGACCGCCGTGGCGCTGCCGCTGGCGGTGCTCCACCCCAGGTAGAGGCGGGCGCCGACGATGCCGACCACCCCGGCCGCCGCCGCGGTCCAGGCGGCCACCGCCACCGGCCAGCGCGCCCCGCGCGACAGCAGCCAGGCCAGGGTGCAGAGGCTGGCGGCCACCACGGCGTTCTGAGCCGGCAGCAGGGCCGCCTCCCGGCCGGCCGAGTCGCCCGCCGTCGGCCCGGCCAGGTCGACCACCACGGCCAGCACCACCAGCGGCACGAACGCCCCGACCGAGCCGACCACGCTGAGCAGGTCCGCGCGCCAGGGCCGGTTGCGCCAGGCCAGCACCGCCGCGACGACGGCCACCAGGACGATCAGCGACGAGCCGCGCAGCGCCGAGACCACCGCCAGCGTGACGTCGACCGCCCCCGGCGTACGCCGGTCGGCGAACCAGTCGGCGATCGCGCCGTCGAGCACCGCCAGACCGCTGTGGCGGACCACCGCGGCGAGCACCCAGGCGATGGCGAGCCCGGCCAGGAAGAGCAGCAGCAGGCCGGCGACCAGGTTGATCAGCAGCGTCCAGGCCGGCCCGACGCGCATGGCGAGCAGGAAGAACAGCACCCCGTAGCGGCCACTGAGCCAGCGCACCGGTCGCAGCCCTGCGGCCCGCGACGCCAGCGCCCGGGCCGGATCCGGGTTGCGGCCCAGCCACCGTCCCGCCAGCACGACCGCGACCAGCGCGGCCACCAGCACCAGCACCGCGCCGGTGGCCCGCCCGAGCAGCCGGGAGACCGTCTCGTACGACTCGCCGGCCAGGTTGCCCACGAGCACCGAACCGCCCACCCAGGTCACCACCCCGGCCAGGTTCCACGGCGCGAACCGCCGGTACGGCATCCCGGCCGCCCCCGCGAGCCGGGGCACCAGGGTGCGGGCGAAGGCGACCCAGCGGGCCGTGAGGACCCCGCGCCCGCCCAGCCTGCCGAGCATCGCGTCCGCCCGGCTCCACCGCTCGTGCCCCACCCGCGCGCCCAGCCGGCCGGCGCGCAGCCGGGGCCCGTGCCGCCGGCCCGCCCGGTACGCCAGTGTGTCGCCGATCACTGCTGCAAGGATCATCACCAGCAGCGCCGGTACGAGCCGCAGCGTCCCCGCGTACGCTAGGAAGCCGACCAGCAACAGGGTCGCCTCGCCCGGCACCAGCAGACCGAAGATCACGGCGGTCTCCCCCGCGACGACCATCGCGGCGATCACATAGATCAGCAGGGGCGGCAGGCCCTGCAGCGAGGTCAGCAGGTCGTGCATCGGGCCCCCATTCCCACGGGGGTCAGCATGCCAGGCGCTGAAACGGTCGGAACATCAGTTTCGGCAGAGATCCGGGTCATTCGCGGGGAGACCCCGACGCGTGCCCCGGCAACCGCAGACAGGAGTATGGAGGGTATGCAGCTTCGCACCGACCTCCGCAACGTCGCCATCATCGCCCACGTCGACCACGGCAAGACGACCCTGGTCGACGCCATGTTGCGGCAGGCCGGCGCCTACGGCGCCCGCGGCGAGGTAACCGAACGGGTCATGGACTCGATGGACCTCGAACGGGAAAAGGGCATCACCATCCTGGCCAAGAACACCGGCGTGCGGTACCTGCCGGCCGACGGCTCCGACCCGGTGACCATCAACATCATCGACACCCCCGGCCACGCCGACTTCGGCGGCGAGGTGGAGCGCGGCCTCACCATGGTCGACGGTGTGGTGCTGCTGGTGGACGCCAGCGAGGGCCCGCTGCCGCAGACCCGGTTCGTGCTCCGCAAGGCGCTCAAGGCACGCATGCCGATCATCCTGGTGATCAACAAGGTGGACCGCCCCGACGCCCGGATCAAGGAGGTCGTGGACGACACCTACGAGCTCTTCCTCGACCTGGACGCCGACGAGGAGCAGATCGACTTCCCGATCGTCTACGCCTGCGCCCGCGACGGCATCGCCTCGCTGACCCAGCCCGCCGACGGCGCGGTCCCCGACGACAGCACCAGCCTCGAGCCGCTGTTCCGCACCCTGCTGGACACCATCCCGCCGCCCGCGTACGAGGAGGGGGCGCCGCTGCAGGCGCACGTCACCAACCTCGACGCCTCCCCGTTCCTCGGCCGGCTGGCGCTGTGCCGGGTGCGGCAGGGCACCATCAACAAGGGGCAGACGGTCGCCTGGTGCCGCACCGACGGCAGCACCCAGCGGGTGCGCATCTCCGAGCTGCTGATGACCGAGGGCCTGGAGCGCAAGCCGGCCGACTCGGCGGGCCCGGGCGACATCATCGCGGTCGCCGGCATCCCCGAGATCATGATCGGCGAGACCCTGGCCGACGCGGAGGACCCGCGCCCGCTTCCGCTGATCACCGTCGACGAGCCGGCCATCTCGATGACCATCGGCACCAACACCTCGCCGCTGGTCGGCCGGGTCAAGGGCGCCAAGGTCACCGCCCGGATGGTCAAGGACCGGCTCGACAAGGAACTGGTCGGCAACGTGTCGCTGCGGGTGCTGCCCACCGAGCGCCCCGACGCGTGGGAGGTGCAGGGCCGCGGCGAGCTGGCACTGGCCATCCTGGTCGAGCAGATGCGCCGCGAGTCCTTCGAGCTGACCGTCGGCAAGCCGCAGGTCGTCACCAAGGAGATCGACGGCAAGACCTGCGAGCCGGTCGAGCGGCTCACCATCGACGCCCCGGAGGAGTACCTGGGCGCGATCACCCAGCTGCTGGCGACCCGCAAGGGCCGGATGGAGCAGCTGGTCAACCACGGCACCGGCTGGATCCGGATGGAGTGGCTGGTCCCGGCCCGGGGCCTGATCGGCTTCCGCACCGAGTTCCTCACCGACACCCGGGGCACCGGCATCCTGCACCACGTCTTCGAGTCGTACGAGCCGTGGTTCGGCGAGCTGCGCACCCGCAACAACGGTTCCCTGGTCGCCGACCGCGCCGGCGCCGTGACGTCGTTCGCGATGATCAACCTTCAGGAGCGCGGCCAGCTCTTCGTCGAGCCGACCACCGAGGTGTACGAGGGCATGATCGTCGGGGAGAACTCCCGCTCCGACGACATGGACGTCAACATCACCAAGGAGAAGAAGCTCACCAACATGCGCGCGTCGACCTCCGACGAGACCGAGAAGCTGATCCCGCCGCGCAAGCTGACGCTGGAGCAGGCCCTCGAGTTCTGCCGCGAGGACGAGTGCGTCGAGGTCACCCCGGCCGCCATCCGGATCCGCAAGGTGGTGCTCGACCAGACCATCCGGGGTCGGGCCGCCGCCCGCCGCAAGCACGCCGGCTGACGCACGACGGCAGCCCTTCCGGAGCCCGGACCGCCCCGCGCGGTCCGGGCTCCGCCCGTGCCGGCCCGAGAGAGGTCAGGCGGGGCGGGTGGCGAGGAAGGCGAACAGGTCCGGCACCGGGCCGGAGCCGGACTCGGCGGTGCGCACCAGGGTCAGCCCGGCCTCGGTGACCGCGTTGAGCAGGCCGGCCAGCGGGACGTGCCACGCGCCGACGCGCGCCCGCACCCCGTCGGGTGCCCAGGTCCGGAAGCTGCGCTCCCGCTCGGCGTAGCCACCGTCGATCACGATCCGCCGCGGGTCGGAGCGGTCGGCGAACGCCCCGATGAAACACGGGTGCACTCCGACGTGGACGAACCACCCGCCCGGCGCGAGCACCCGTGCGACCTCGGCGATCACGGACGCGTAGTCGGGCACGTCGGTGTGGGCCAGCACGCACGCCACCGCCGGCACCGAGGCGTCGGCCACCGGCAGCGCCGACGCGTCGGCGCGGGCCACCGGCAGGCGTGACCGGGCGTGCCGCAGCTGCCCGGCGGACAGGTCGACCCCCACCGGGTCCCAGCCCAGCCGGCGCAGCTCCGCCGCCTGCAGCCCGGTGCCGCAGCACAGGTCGAGGCAGCGGCCGGGGCCGGGGCCGAGCAGGTCGCGCAGCCGGCCGCGCACCCGGGTCATGTAGTCGCTGGACGTGTCGGTGGCGAACGCCTCGTACCAGTCGGCGTGCGCGTCGTAGGCGGCAACCGTCATCCCCGCACGGTACGACTGATCGCCCCGGCACGCCGCCCCGTCGACGATCCGTTACGGTCAGCCACATGACCTGGGACGAACTCGACAGCCGCCTGGACGAGGTGCCCGGCACCGTGTCGGCGTACGTGGGGCGGATCGGCGCGGCCCCCACCTGGACCCGGCGCGCCGACGCGACCCACTACGCCGCCAGCACCATGAAGGCGGCCGTGCTCGTCGCGCTGCACCGCGCCGCCGAGGCCGGCACCCTCGACCTCGACGCCCCCGTGCCGGTGCGCAACGAGTTCGACTCGGCGCTGCCCGGCGCGCCCCGGTTCTCCTGCGCGCGGCACTACGACAACGACGACGCCGTGTGGGAGCGGCTCGGTGGCGGCGCGCCGCTGCGCTGGCTCGCCCACCGGATGATCGTGCGCTCCAGCAACCTCGCCACCAACCTGGTCATCGACCACGTCGGACTGCCTGCGGTGGCGCGGGTGTGGGACCTCGCCGGGGCCCGGCACAGCGTCACCGGCCGGGGCATCGAGGACTTCGCGGCCCGCGAGGCGGGCGTCAGCAACCTGGTCACCGCCACCGACCTGGCCGCGCTGCTCGGCGCGCTGGCCGCCGGCGTGGACCACCCGGGCCCGCTCGCCTCACCGGCCGGCTGCGCCGCCATGCTCGACGTGCTGTGCGCCCAGGAGCACCGCGAGGACCTGGCCGCCGGGCTGCCCGAGGGCACCCGCATCGCGCACAAGAACGGCTGGGTGCGCGGGGTGCGGCACGGCGCCGGGGTGGTCTTCCCCGACGACGCGCCGCCGTACGCCATCGTGGTCTGCACCACCACCGACCTCGCCGACGGCGGCCCCACCGGCGAGGAGGACGACGACGCGTGCCGGCTGATCGCGCGGATCTCCGCCGCGGCCTGGGACGCCCGACGGGACCTGTGACCTGACGCCTCAGTCCAGCAGCTGCGCCCGCAACGCCGCCACGACGTCGTCGGTCACCCCGAGCCCGTCACGCAGGTACGCCCCGAACGACCCGTGCACCCGGCGCACCTCCGCGTACGCGGCGTCCAGGTACTCCTCGCGTACCTCCAGCACCGGACGCACCGCCTCGACGTCCAGCCCCGGCATCCGCCGCCGCATCGCCTCCAGCAGGACCTCCCGCAGGCTCTCCGTCAGCCGGTTGTTCGCCAGGTAGTCCGCCCGGATGGCGGCCTCGTCCACCCCGAGCGCGCTGAGCAGCAGCACCGTCAACCAGCCGGTCCGGTCCTTGCCCGCCGAGCAGTGGTAGACCAGCGGCAGGTTCTCCGCCCGGGCCGCCAGGCGCACCGCCGCGCCGAAGTTCGCCCGCGCCGACTCCCCGCTGACGAACCAGCGGTAGATCGCCGACATCGCCGCCGGCGTGCCCTGCTGCGCCAGGGCCGCGTACGCGCCCAGGTCGTGCCCGAGCAGCACCGCCGAGACGTACGTGAAGACGGGATGCTCGGCGTCGTGCACCGGCAGGTGCACCACCCGCGGCTCCCCGACGAGCCGGTCCGGTGGGGCGACCGCCGTCTCCGAGTGGTCGCGCAGGTCGACCACGCAGGCCGGGCCGAGCTTGGCCAGCACGGGCAGGTCCTCGTCGGTCAACCGCCCCAGCGCCGGGGTACGGATCAGCACCCCGGCACGCACCTTCCGGCCGTCGGCACCGACCAGTCCGCCGAGGTCCCGCGCGTTCGGCGCGCCCACCAGTTCCCAGTCCCACCCACCCCGTTCGCTCATGCCGGCACTCCGCTGCGCTCCGCGCCGCCATGAGGCACCACCGCCCTGCACCCGATGATTCGCTCACTCCGTTCGCTCATGCCGGCCTCCCCTTCGCGTGCTCGTGTCCGTATAGGGTGCCGCACATGACGATCGCCGCGGTACGCACCCATCGGCTCTCCGCCCCCTTACACACGCCGTTCGTCACCGCGCTGCGCCGCACCACCACCGTGGAGACCCTGGTGGTGGAGGTGGTCGACGCCGACGGCCGGTCCGGCTACGGCGAGGCGCCGCAGGTGTGGCAGGTGACCGGGGCGTCGGTGGCCGGTTCCGAGGCGTGCGTCCGCGAGCTGCTCGGCCCGGCGCTCACCGGCCGCGACGCCGACGACCTGGTGGCCCGCTGCACCGAGGTGCAACGGGCGGTCGTCGGCAACGAGGCGGCCAAGGCGGCCGTCGACGTCGCACTGCACGACCTGGCCGCGCGGCGGCTCGGCGTACCGCTGGTGCGGCTGCTCGGGGGCACCGCCCTGCGGGTGCCCACGGACGTCACGCTCGCCGCGGGCGACGCGGTGGACCTGGCCGCGGCGGCCCGGCAGCGGCGGGCGGAGGGCTTCGGCGTGCTCAAGCTGAAGGTGGGCACCGACGCCGCCGGCGACCTGGAGCGGGTCCGCGCGGTGCGCTCCGCCGTCGGCGACGGGGTCCGCATCCGCCTCGACGCCAACCAGGGCTGGACCCCGCGCGAGGCGGTCCGGGTGATCCGTGGCGTCGAGGACGCCGGGCTGGGCGTGGAGCTGGTCGAGCAGCCGGTCGCCCGCTGGGACCTGGACGGGTTGGCCTGGGTCAGCGACCGGGTGGACGTGCCGATCCTCGCCGACGAGTCGGTCTTCGGCGTCCGCGACCTGGTCGAGGTGATCCGCCGCCGGGCCGCCGACATGGTCAACGTCAAGCTCGCGAAGTGCGGCGGCCTGCACCCGGCCCGGACGCTGCTCGACCTGGCCACCGCGCACGGCCTCGGCACCGTCGTCGGGTCGATGATGGAGAGTCAGGTGGGTATCGGCGCCGCCGCGAGCCTGGTCGGCGCCTACGGCACCACCGCGGTGGCCGACCTGGACGCCGCCTGGTGGCTGGCCTGGTCGCCGGTGCGCGGCGGCCTGCGGTACGACGGCGCGAGCGTCGTGCTGCCGGACGCGCCGGGCCTCGGCATCAGCTCCGTGACTGAAGTAAAGATGCAGACTCGTAGTTGATGCTTGTCGAAAACTTTCATATGGTCGCGGGGACATTCGGCGCGAGCTGGGGGTGGACGTGGAGCTGCAACCGGGCCGGGAGGCCATGGTCCGGGTCGCGGTCGCGACCCTCTGGAGCAGCCCCGAGGCGGTACGACCCGTCGACGGCCCCGCCCTGGCCGCGCGTACCGACATCGCGGCCTGGATCTCCGGCATGGACACCGACCAGCAGGTCGGCGACTGCGTACTGAGCCAACTGCTGCTCGGCGAGCGCGTGCTGGTCACCGAGCTGCGCCCGGACGGCTGGGCGCACGTGGTGGCGGTCGAGCAGCCGGCCCCCCGGCTGCACCCACGCGGCTACCCCGGCTGGCTGCCCACCGAGCAGCTCGCCCCGGTCGACGACACGGTCGACGCCGACCCCCTCGTGGTCGACGCGACCGTCACCGCGCTGCGCGACGCGCCCGACGGCGCCGAGGTGCTGGCCGGCGTCGTCGTGGGCACCCGGCTGTTCCCGGCCGGGCCGCCGGTCGACGGTTGGCAACCGGTGCACGCGCCGGGCCACGTCGCGCCGCTCTGGCTGCCCGCCAGCGACGCGGTACCGGTGCCCACCACGCCCCCGTCGGCCGAGCAGGTGCTCGACGTCGCGCAGCGCCTTCTCGACGTCGTCTACATCTGGGGCGGGGTGTCGGCGTACGGCATCGACTGCTCCGGCCTGGTCCACCTGGCCTGGCGGCGCCTCGGCGTGCTGCTGCCGCGCGACGCCAGCGACCAGGCGACGGTGACCAGGCCGGTGCCGCTGGGCGCGGAGCGCCCCGGCGACCTCTACTTCTTCGCCCGGCCCGGGCGTCGGATCCACCACATCGGGATCGTCACCGCCGACCCGCGTCCGGGTGACGACCGGCGGATGCTGCACGCCTGCTACCTGCGGCGCCGGGTGTTGGAGGAGCGGCTGCCCGACGAGCGCACCGCCACCCTGGTCGGCGCCCACCGGGTCTGACCCGGCCGTTCGACGACGCGGTAGCCGGCGAGGGCCGCGCAGACAACGAAGAAGGGCGCTCCCGGTCGGGAGCGCCCTTCCGTCGTCGCCTACGGCTCAGTGACGGGCGTCGGTGAGCACCCGCCGCCGGTCCCGGGAGGACTTGACCAGGCTGGCCACGGTGGCCACGGCGAGGGTGCCGAGGATGACGGTCAGCGAGAGCCAGATCGGGATGTGCGGGGCCCACGAGACGTGCTCGCCGCCGTTGATGAACGGCAGCTTGTTGTCCGCGAGGGCCTCCAGCACCAGCTTGACGCCGATGAAGCCGAGCACCACGGCCAGGCCGTAGCTGAGGTAGATCAGGCGGCTGAGCAGGCCGCCGAGCAGGAAGTAGAGCTGCCGCAGGCCCATCAGCGCGAAGACGTTGGCGGTGAAGACCAGGTACGGCTCCTGGGTGATGCCGAAGATCGCCGGAATCGAGTCGAGCGCGAAGATCAGGTCGGTGGTGCCGATGGCGATCATGACGATCAGCATCGGGGTGAAGATCCGCTTGCCCTTGGGCGTGTGGGTGGTCAGCCTCGCGCCGTCGTAGTTCTGCGAGATCGGCAGCGCCTTACGGCTCCACCGGATCAGCAGGTTCTCGGAGAACTCGTCCTCGTCGGGCTCGCCCTGCCGGGCGAGGTTGATCGCGGTGTAGATCAGGAACGCACCGAAGACGTAGAACACGAAGGAGAACTGGGAGATCAGCGCCGCGCCGGCCGCGATGAACCCGCCGCGCATCACCAGGGCCAGCACGATGCCGATGAGCAGCACCTTCTGCTGGTACTGCCGGGGCACGCCGAACCGGGCCATGATGATCACGAAGACGAACAGGTTGTCCACCGAGAGGCTGTATTCCGTCAGCCAGCCGGTGTAGAACTGCCCGGCCGCGCTGGCCCCGGAGGTCAGCCAGAGGCCGGCGCCGAAGATCAGGGCCAGGGCGACGTAGAAGCCGACCCAGAGGCTCGACTCACGCACGCTGGGCTCGTGCGGTCGCCGACCGACGATCAGCAGATCCACGAGCAGGATCCCGGTCAGGGCGACGAGCGTCCCCGCCCAGACCAGTCCGGACACGTCCAAGGTTCATTCCTCCGGCAGACACGCAGCGACGGGCACACCGTACGCCCTGTCCGGACGCGGTGTGCCGTCGGCGCTGACACTGGTGACTGTCGGAGGTCTCTTCCGTCACCGCCCCAGGGGCGGCGACCGACGGGCCGGGTCGTGCGTCCAGGATCGGCGCTCGACCGTGCTGACGACTCCGTCGCGGGGGAATACTCCCCTCCTCGCCCGTCATTCTTGCCCACCGCCGCCAGTGGCCGCATCCCGGGTCGTGAGTGTCCTTTCACACGCCGACGCATCGATGCTGGCCGGCGGTGAGGATCGAGACCGGCCGCACCACCCGTAGGGCATCCTAGGAGGCTAGGTGCTCCTGTCGGCGGCGACCAGCGGATCGGCCAGCGGCCAGCCGGCCGCGAGCAGGGCGTCGCAGACGGCCACCGCCCGAGCCAGTCGCCGCCGGTGCGGCCCGATCAGCTCGACCACCGGCACCCCACAGCCGGCCAGTTCCGCCCGGAACCGCCCCGTCATCCACGCCCGCAGGTGCTCGCCGTCGCGCAGCCCGTCGTCGTCGAAGGGCACCCCGACGTGGTCGGTCAGCAGGTACAGCGCGGGACGCCGGGCCGCCGCGCGCACCCGCGCCGACGTCGACCCCAGGTACCGCTCCTCCCAGACGGCGGTGGCCCGCGCGTCCGTGTCGCAGAACAGCAGCGGGCCGCACGACCTCGCCGCGGCGTCCTCCCCCGCCTGCTGCTCCCGGACCACCTCGGCGAAGTCGTCGCGGTCCCAGGCCACGTCGAAGACCGTGGCCGCCGGGTCCCGCCGGCGCAGCCGGGCAAGCTTCCGCGCGGTCAGCTCCCGGCCGTACTCGGGGACCCAGCGGGTGCCGTAGTGCGCGGCGAGGGCGGCGGCCATCGTGGTGGTGCCGGTCGACTCCGCGCCGAGGACCACCACCCGCCGGACGAACCACGCCCGCACCGGCGCGCTGAGCCGGTCCCAGTGGCCCGCCGGATCCGCGCGCACCGCCGTCCCCGACACGGGCACGCCGCGCCGCCCCGGGTCCACGCAGACCGACACCGCGTCGAACCGCCGGGCCAGTTCCTCGCCGTACGCCTCCGAGGAGAAGACGGCGTCCACCGGCGCCCCACCCAGCGCCTCCCGGAACACCGCGCAGTGCAGGTCCCAGACCGCCGGGTCGGCGTAGTCCACCGGGTGGTCGTCGTAGCGGCCGACGAAGCGGACCCACGGGGTGGCCGCGTGCACCTCGCGCAGCCAGTCGAGCCGCAGCGCGAGCGGTATCGACTCCCGGCGGGACGGTGCCACCACCACGGTGACGGCCGCGCAGCGGGCGGCGGCGGCCTCGATCAGCGCGTGGTGGCCCGCGTGCGGCGGATAGAACTTGCCCACCACCATCGCGTGCCGGAACTCCGGCGCCGCCGGCCCGGTGCCGAGGCCCGCCGCCCCGGTCACGCCGCCGGCGGGGCTCGCCCCGGTCACGCCGCCGCCGGCGCCGGGCCCGGGGGCACCGGGGTCGGTGCGGCGCCGCGGCACAGGTCCGCCCGCCACTCGCGCAGCCCGAGCACGCAGAGCCCGAGGAAGATCACGTAGAGGGCCGCGGTGAGGTACAGGCCCTTGTAGGCGTACAGCGGGATGTAGATCAGGTCGGCGGCGATCCACAGCCACCAGCTCTCCACCCGCTTGCGGGTCTGCCCGTACGTCGCGAGCAGCGACAGCGCGGTGGTCAGCGCGTCCGGCAGCGGCACGGTGGAGTCGGTGGCCCGGTCCAGCAGCGTCCAGAGCCCGCCGGTCAGCACCACGCCCGCCGCCGCCAGCGCCCACCACTCCCGGCGGCCCGTCCGGCCGACCGTGAGCCGGGTGCGCCGCTCGCCGCCGTACAGCCACGCCCACCAGCCGTACAGGCCCAGGCCGACGTAGACGACCTGGAGGCCGGCGTCGGCGTAGAGGCCGGCCGTCCAGAACAGCAGCATCAGCAGCAGCACGTTGGCGATGCCGACCGGCCAGTTGGCGATCCGCTGCCGGGCCACCAGCCAGACGTTGAGCACCCCGGTGGCGAAGCCCAGCAGCTCCGCCCAGGTGGTGCCGGTTCCGGCCACGGTGAACGCCGTGCCGGTCAGCCAGTCGATCATTCGCCTCCCCCATTTCCGCGCGCCCACCCTAGATCCGCCCGGCCTGCGGGAACAGGCCCCCGCGGCGCCCGGCCCGCACGGCGGCGTGAAAGGCTTCCGGGCATGGTGCTTGAGGTCGCGCTCATCGACGTACTGCCGGGACACGAGGACGAGTTCGCCGCCGCGTACGCCAAGGGGCATCCGGTGCTCGCCGGCACGCCCGGCTGCCGGTCGGTGCGGATGACCCGGGGCGTCGAGTCCCCGAGCCGGTTCGTGCTGCTGGTCGAGTGGGACTCGGTCGAGGCGCACAACGACAACTTCCGCGCCACCGAGCGCTTCGCACAGTGGCGGGCGCTGATCGGCCCGCACTTCGCCAATCCGCCGCTGGTCGAGCACTTCGTGGACGTGCCGGCCTGAGCTGTCGTACCCCTGCCCTAGGGTGCGGCGTACACGCGACGGCCGCCGGTCCCGACGGGCTCGGGGGCGCCGGGCCCGGTTGCCGCGCGGAGATACCCGCTGGCGCCCGGTCGCCGACGCCGGTTGACTGGTCCCATGACGCAGCGGGTGGCCCTCGTGACGGGCGTGAGTCGTCGGATCGGCATCGGCGCGGCGGTCGCCCGCACACTCGCCGCGGACGGCTGGCGGCTGCTGCTCACCGGTCTGCCGGAGTTCGACGACGCCCAACCCTACGGCGGCGATCCCGAGGGCGTGCCGGCCCTGCTGGGCGAGCTGGGCGACGCCGGACACGTCCGCGCCGACCTGCTCGACCCGGCAGCGCCCGCCGGCCTGGTCGCCGAGGCGCTACGCCGGCACGGCCGGCTCGACGCGGTGGTCGCCGTGCACGCCTACTGCACCGACACGCCGTTCGGCACGCTGGATCCGGCCGAGATCGACCGGCACCTGCTGGTCAACGTGCGGGCCACGCTGCTGCTCGCCGAAGCGTTCGCCGAGGCGTTCACCGCCGGATCGGGTGGCCGGCTGGTGCTCTTCTCCACCGGCCAGCGCCTCGGCCCGATGCCGCAGACCCTCGCCTACGCGGTCAGCAAGGCGGCGGTGGAGAACGCGACCTTCCAGCTCTCCCCGCTGCTGATGCCACGGGGCATCACCGTCAACTGCGTCCACCCGGGCCCGACGGACACCGGATACGCCTCGCCCGAGGCGTACGCCGAGGTCGCCAAGCTCTTTCCGAGCGGACGCTGGGGCACGCCGCAGGACGCCGCCCGGCTGGTGCGGTTCCTCTGCTCGTCCGACGCCGACTGGATCACCGGCCAGGTGATCGACTCGGAGGGCGGCTTCCGCCGCCACCTGTGAGCCGGGCTCAGTCGGCGGCGAGCCGGCTCAGCGCCGCGACCGTCTCGTCCGGGCCGAGGGCCGCGTCCAGCAGCCAGCCGGTGAGCTGCTCGTAGCGGTCGACGTCGGCGAGCGTCACCAACCGCACGTCGGTGGTCAGCGCCTCCAGCATCACCGTGCGCGGGTCGGCCGGGTCGGGGAACGAGTAGCAGGAGTACGGCGTGAGCGGCTGCGCCCCGCCCCGCGCGGTGACGCCACGGGGCAGCAGCCGGATCGTCACGTGCGGCAGTCCGGCCAGATCGACCAGGTGGCGCAACTGCTCCCGCCACACCTGCGGCGGCGTGTCGCCGGCGTCGCAGGCGACCTCGGCGAGCAGCGCCGTGTAGCGCGGCGGGTCGACCCGCCGCAGCACCTCGTGCCGCAGCGCCCGGGCGCGCACGTCGGCGTCCACGTCGAGGGCCGGGTCGAGCAGCCGGCCGGCGGCGAGCCGCAGCCGGGCGTACGCCGGGGTCTGGAGCAGGCCCGGCACGACGGCGGGCTGCCAGTCGACGATGCTCGCCGCCCCCGCCTCCAGTTCGGCGTAGGTGCGCTGCCGCTCGCCCATCTCCCCCAGCGCCTTCCACCAGCCCCGGCTGGTGGCGGCGTCGCGGGCGATGACGATGAGCGCGTCGCGCTGCGGCGGCGGCACCTCGTAGACGTCGAGCAGGTCGAGCACGTCGGCCAGGTCCGGCCGGCTCTGCCCGAGCTCGATGCGGGACAGCTTCGAGGTGGAGGCCCAACCCAGCCGGTCGCAGACCTGCTCCAGGGTCAGCGCCTCCCGCCGTCGCAGCTGACGCAGCTCTGCGCCCAGGCGGGCGCGACGAATGACCGGACTCGTTGGCAACGGCATCCCCAGCCTCCCCACCGAGGGAGACTACGCAGGACGATCACTGAGCGCAATAGTCCGCTCGCGCACCGCTACTGACGTCGGTTCGCCCGGCGGGGCGCCCGGGGCCCGCCTCGATCAGCGGTCAGGGCCGGTACGTGCCGAACGACCAGACGTTGCCCGCCAGGTCACGGGCGATGTAGTCACGGGAGCCGTAGTCGGTGTCGAAGGGCTCGCGGACGATCTCGGCACCGGCGGCCCGGGCACGGGCGTGGTGCGCGTCGAGATCATCCACCGCCACATACACCGACCACTCCTCGTCGCCCGGGCGGGGCGCGGAGCCGAGCCGCTCGCCCACCATGATCATCCCGGTCTGGAGGATGAGCTCGGCGTGCGCCACGGAACCGTCGGGCGCGTCGTGGACGGCGTGCACGGTGAAGCCGAACGCCGCGCAGAGCCAGTCGATGGCAGGGCGCGCGTCGCGGTAGCGGAAGATCGGGTAGATGGTTCGCATGCCCCGATCCTGCCGCGAGGCGGTCAACCGGGATTGGACGAATGTGACCTGGCGAGCAGCGCGGCCGGGGTGTCCCCGGCGAACTCGCGGAAGTCGCGGATCAGGTGGGACTGGTCGTAGTAGCCGCAGCGGACGGCCAGATCCGCCCACCCGCCGGCCGCCCCCGGGCGCTGCACCCCGACGGGCACGTCCGGCACGCCCGGCCCCGTGCCCAGGGCCGCGTACGCGCGGTGGAAGCGCAGCAGCCGGGCGGCGGTCTTCGGGGACAGGCCGACCTCCTGGCGGAAGCGCACCGCGAAGTGACGGCGGCTCCAGCCCAGCTCGTCGGCGAGCGGCCCCACGCCGACCCGCCCGCCGCTGCCGGCCAGCCGCCCCCAGGCCCGGTCCAGCCGCGCGTCGACCGGGGCGGCCGTCGCCAGCCGGGCGGCCAGCGCGGCGTCGAGCAGCGCGAAACGGGTCGACCAGCTCGCGGCGGCGGCGAGGCGGCACCGCAACCGGCCCAGCCACCCGCCGGGCAGCTGCTCGACCGCCACCGCCCGGTTGGTCAGCTCCCCGAGGGGCAGCCCGAGGATCCGCCGGGCCGCCAGCGGGGCCAGCAGCAGCTCCACCCCCTCGCCCACGCCGACCGTACGGGTCGCGCAGTAGGCGTCGAAGGTGCCCGCGACGAACGAGTCGACCCCGTAGGCGCCGCGTTCGGCGCTGCGTGGGTCGACGACGTCGAGCGGGGCGCCCCAGCCGAGGATGACCACCACGAACGCCCCGGCCACCTCGCGGCGGACGAGGGGTTGCGCTGCCCACTCCCGGTAGCCGACGTAGCGGTCCACGAAGGGACGCAGCCGGATCTCGGGGACGCCGACGACCAACTCGCCGACCCCACCGTCCACCCCGTCCATCACCGTCTCCCGTCGTCACCGCGGGATCGGGGGCGGCCCGCCGCGGTTCCCGGCGGGCCGCCGTCGCCGACCGGGGCTCACTTCACCCCGGCGGCGTCCATCCCACGCAGCTCCTTCTTGAGGTCGGCGACCTCGTCGCGGATCCGCGCGGCCAGCTCGAACTGGAGTTCCCGGGCCGCGGCCAGCATCTGGTCGTTGAGTTCCTGGATGAGCTGGGCCAGCTCGGCGCGGGCCATCCCCTCGCGCGCGGGCCCGGCCCCGCCGGACCGGCTGCGGCTGCGGGTCTCCTTGACCGGCGCCTTGCCGCGGGAGAGCTGCCGCACGGCCCCGCCGACCCGGCTGTTCTCGGTGTCCTCCGCCTCGCGGTAGATGTCGTCGAGGATGTCGTGGATCTTCTTGCGCAACGGCTCGGGGCTGATGCCGTGTGCCTCGTTGTGCGCGATCTGCTTGTCGCGCCGTCGGTTGGTCTCCTCGATCGCCTGCGCCATCGACGGGGTGATCTTGTCGGCGTACATGTGGACCTGGCCGGAGACGTTGCGGGCCGCCCGACCGATGGTCTGGATCAGCGACCGGCCGCTGCGCAGGAAGCCCTCCTTGTCGGCGTCGAGGATGGCGACCAACGACACCTCCGGCAGGTCGAGCCCCTCCCGGAGCAGGTTGATGCCGACCAGCACGTCGTAGTCGCCCTTGCGCAGCTCCCGCAGCAGCTCCACCCGGCGCAGGGTGTCGACCTCGGAGTGCAGGTAACGCACCCGGATGCCGTTCTCCAGGAGGTAGTCGGACAGGTCCTCGGCCATCTTCTTGGTCAGCGTGGTCACCAGCACCCGCTCGTCGCGCTCGGTGCGCAGCTTGATCTCGTGCATCAGGTCGTCGATCTGGCCCTTGGTGGGCTTGATGACGACCTCCGGGTCGATCAGCCCGGTCGGCCGGATCACCTGCTCGACGAACTCGCCCTGGGCCTGCTCCAGCTCCCACGGGCCCGGCGTGGCGGAGAGGAAGACCATCTGGCCGACCCGCTCCAGGAACTCGTCGAAGCGCAGCGGCCGGTTGTCGGCGGCACTGGGCAGCCGGAAGCCGTGGTCGATCAGCATCCGCTTGCGCGACGCGTCGCCCTCGTACATGCCGCCGATCTGCGGGATGGTCACGTGCGACTCGTCGACGACCGTGAGGAAGTCGTCGGGGAAGTAATCGAGCAGACAGTGCGGCGGGCTGCCCGGCAGCCGACCGTCCATGTGCATCGAGTAGTTCTCGATGCCGGAACAGAACCCGACCTGGCGCATCATCTCGATGTCGTAGGTGGTGCGCATCCGCAGGCGCTGCGCCTCCAGCAGCTTGCCCTGCCGCTCCAGCTCGGCCAGCCGCTCGGCCAGCTCGGCCTCGATGTCGCGGATCGCCCGCTCCATCCGCTCCGGCCCGGCCGCGTAGTGGGTGGCCGGGAAGATCACCAGCCCGTCGACCTCCTTCACCACGTCGCCGGTGAGCGGGTTGAGGTAGTAGAGCTTCTCCACCTCGTCGCCGAAGAGCTCGATCCGGACGGCCAACTCCTCGTAGGCCGGGATGATCTCCAGCGTGTCGCCGCGGACCCGGAAGGTGCCCCGGTTGAAGGCCATGTCGTTACGCGTGTACTGGATGTCGACCAGCCGGCGCAGCAGCTGGTCACGGTCCAGCTCCTGCCCGACCGCGACCCGCACCGCGCGGTCGAGGTATTCCTCCGGGGTGCCGAGCCCGTAGATCGCCGAGACGGTGGCCACCACGATCACGTCGCGCCGGGTGAGCAACGACATCGTCGCCGAGTGCCGCAGCCGTTCGACCTCCTCGTTGATCGAGGAGTCCTTCTCGATGTAGGTGTCGGTCTGCGGGATATAGGCCTCGGGCTGGTAGTAGTCGTAGTAGGAGACGAAGTATTCGACGGCGTTGTGCGGCAGCAGCTCGCTGAACTCCTTGGCCAGCTGCGCGCAGAGCGTCTTGTTGGGCGCGAGCACCAGCGTCGGCCGCTGCAACCGCTCGATCAGCCACGCGGTGGTGGCGCTCTTGCCGGTGCCGGTCGCGCCGAGCAGCACCGTGTTGCGGTCGCCGCGTCGGACCCGACGCTCCAGGTCGTCGATGGCCGTCGGCTGATCGCCTGCCGGCTGGAAATCGCTGACGACCTGGAAGCGACCGTCGAGCCGGGGAATGTCGAGCGCCATGACGACAACGGTACGCCGGGGGTCCGACACCGCGGCGCGACTACGCCGGGTCCGTGATCGGCTTCGATATTCGCATTGTGTGGCGCATCTCACCGGACTACGCTCTCGGTGTAGGCCGCTCGCGGCGGCCGACCGGGCAGGTGGCCAGGCCGTCACGGCCGGCCCGCCCCCGGCACAGTGGTCGCAGCACCCGGCGTTCCCGGCGTGCGCACCGACGTGGTCGCGCGTGAGGCGCTGACCGGCCGCCGCGGGCGCCCCTGCTCGTCACCCCACGGGGGCGAATCCCGTTCAACCTCCCGTGGAGACCTCCGCCGCCCGGACCACCCGTCCCGGCCCGACACACCCGCCGCAGGGCCCGCCACCGCACGACGACGCCCACACCGGGGGCATCCCGCGGGTGGTGACCGGCCGGCGCCGCGCCCTCCTGCTGGCGCTCGCGGCCGTGGCCGTGCTCTCCGCCGCCGCCCTGGTCGTGGGGCTGCTGACCTGGGCACCTGAGCGGCCCGAGCAGGCGAGGGCACTGACCGGCGCCGAGCGGGACCGGCTGGCCGCGATGCGGGTCACCAACTACCGCGACCTGCGGGCCGGGGTACGGGTGACGGCCGGCCACGGCGCGACGCGTACCGACCTCGTCGGCTGGGTCGACTGGTCCCGGCCGCTGCTCTACCTCGACGTCGGCGGGCCCGGGGCCGGCGTCGAACGCGGGCTGCTGCAGGCCACCCCGACGGTCGTCCTGCTGCGTCCCGACCCGACTGCCGTGCCGACCCCCGCGCCGCCCCCGCTGGTGCCCCCGGCGGAACGCTGGCGGCTGCACGACCCACCCGCCGGACAGGCGCTGGCCGCCGTGCTCGACCTGCTCTTCCGCCTCGCCGCGGACCGACCGGACCCGCCGGCCGACGCCGCGCGCCGGGTCGGTGGGGCCACGGCCGGGGCGGTACCGGTCGACGTCCTCCAGGCGCCACCGCCGGGCCCCGCCGCAGCGGCCCCGAGCTCGTCACCGGGCGGGCACACGCGCTACTGGCTCGACCACGACGCCCGGCTGCACCGGGTGGAGACCACGCTGGCCGGCGTCGGGGCGGTGGCCGTGCAGCTGAACCGGACCGACCGGCCCACGCTGCGGCCGGTCGACGCCCTCGGCGGGCGGCCCGGGCAGCCCCGCGCCCTGACCCCGGCCGAACAGGGCCGGCTGGACCGGCTGCCCGCCCGGCTGCGCGCCCGTGGTGGCGCCGCCGTGACCCTGACCGCGCCCGTCGCCGCCGCCACGAACCTGCGCGGCGCCGGCTGGCTGAGCTGGAGCGGGCGGGCCGCGTACCTGGCCCTCGCCGACCTCGACGTGCCGGAACGCCGGACGCTGCTGCGCGTCGACGGCGCCGGCGTGAGCCGGGCGGAGGTGCCGGCCACCACGGTCCCGGGCGGCGTGGAGTCGCCCGGCCGGCCGCCGCTGCCGCCGCCCGCCCGGGGCTGGCGGGCCGACCCGCGGCGCGCGGGCGAGCCGGGCCTGAAGTCCGATCGGAGC
>NZ_JBAKHL010000033.1:0-70467 GCF_036902715.1 Micromonospora sp. CPCC 205546 | reverse complement strand
CTCCTGACCGGCGCCGCGGGCGTCGCCGCGGCCGGCGCGCTGGCCGGCACGTTCGCCGCCGCGGGGCCGGCCGCCGCCGCCCGCGACGGCCACGGCCTGCGCATCGTCAAGCACGAGAACTACGGCCGGCTGCAGTACTACCGGTTCGCCACCGACGCCATCGAGTGGGACCCGGCGGTCAACGTCCTGCTCCCCGACGGCTACCACACCAGCGGCAAGCGCTACCCGGTGCTGTACCTGCTGCACGGCGGCGGATCGGACTTCCGGGAGTTCCACCTGCACCACAACATCATCAACCTGACCGCCGGCAGGGAACTCATCGTCGTCATGCCTGACGCCTCCACCGGGTGGTACTCGAACCCGGTCAGCAGCAACACCGGGCCCCGCAACTGGGAGACGTTCCACATGGCACAGCTGCTGCCGTGGATCGACTCGAACTTCCGCACGTTCGCCGAGTACGACGGCCGCGCCGTGGCCGGCTTCTCGATGGGCGGGTTCGGCGCCCTCAAGTACACCGCCAAGTACTACGGGCACTTCTGCTCGGTCAGCTCCCACTCCGGCCCGGCCAGCCTGCGCCGCGACTTCGGGCTCGTCGTGCACTGGGCCAACGCGACCTCCGCCGCCATGGACCTCGGCGGCGGCACGGTCTACGGCGCGCCGCTGTGGGACGAGGCGAGGGTCAGCGCCGACAACCCGATCCAGCGCATCGAGAGCTACCGCCACAAGCGCGTCTTCCTGGTCGCCGGCACCTCACCGGACCCGGTCAACTGGTTCGACACCGTGAACGAGAACCAGGTGCTCGCCGGTCAGCGGGAGTTCCGGGCGGCCCTGGGGCGGGCCGGCATCCCGCACGAGTGGCGGGAGGAGCCCGGCGGTCACTTCCTCCGGCAGCACATCTTCGCCCAGGACCTCAACGGGATGCTGGCACGCCTGCGTCGCGCCGGCTGATTCCCGGCCGCCGACGCGCCGCCGTCGCACGCACGGCGGCGCGTCGGCGGTCCGGTCCGCCCCACTGCTGCCGGGTCGCCGCATCCCGGCCCGGCAGCCGTTCCTTCCGCGCGCGAGCCCTCACCCGGGGCCCTGACGGTGCGCGCCCCACCCGTCCGACTCTTCCCTGACCGGAGTCACCCATGTCACGGCATTCGAGGAGCAGGGTGCGTCGCATCCTGGTCTCCCTGCTCACCCTGGTGGTCGGCGTAACGACCGGGGCGGTGGCCACCTCGTCGCCCGCGCTCGCCGCGCCCAACTTCAAGGCCCCGTTCCCGTGCGGCCAGCGGTGGACGTACGGGCACCACAGCGCCGAGGTCCGGCTGGCCCTGGACTTCGTACGGGCCGACGGAGGATCCACCGCCGGCACGCCGCAGCTCGCCTCCGCCGCCGGTGTCGCCCGCCGGTACTCGCAGCCCAGCGGCGCCGGCAACTACATCGTCATCGACCACGGCGGCGGTTGGACCACCTACTACTTCCACCTCAGCTCCTACTCCGTGCCCGACGGGGCGTACGTGCAGCAGGGCCAGCAGATCGGCACCACGGGCAGCACCGGCAACTCGTCCGGCGCGCACATCCACTACGAGCAGCTCTACAACGGCGTCGGGCAGACGATCGTGATCAACGGGACGTCACTGGCGCCGTATCCCGGCCAGTACCACCAGAAGTACCTGGTCAGCGACAACTGCGGCCCGTCCCCGTCGGGTGGTCGTTATCTGGCGGGGTCGCCGACTGACTTCACCGGCGACGGCAAGGACGACATCGTCGCCTTCACCCAGGGCAACCTCAACGACGTCTACGTCTCCACCTCCACCGGCACCACCTTCGCCGGCACCTCCATCAAATGGAACGACTTCTTCGGCCTCAACGGCGAAACACTGCTCACCGGAGACTTCAACGGCGACAACCGCGACGACATCGTCGCCTTCACCCACGGCACCCTCGCCGACGTCTACGTCTCCACCTCCACCGGCACCGGCTTCAACCCCAGCACCAAATGGCACGACTGGTTCGCCCCCCACAACGAAGTCGCCGCCGTCGGCGACGTCAACGGCGACGGCAAAGACGACATCATCACCTTCACCCACGACACCAACGCCGACGTCTACGTCGCCCTCTCCACCGGCTCGTCGTTCACCGGCACCGCCATCAAATGGCACGAATACTTCTCCATCCCCGGCGAACACCCCGCCCTCGGCGACGTCAACGGCGACGGCCGCGACGACATCATCACCTTCACCCAAGGCCCCAACACCGCCGCCGACGTCATCATCGCCCTCTCCACCGGCACCGGATTCGGCCCACCCCAGAAATGGCACGACCTCTTCGCGGTCGGCAACGAAAAACCCCGCATCGGCGACATCAACGGCGACGGCAAAGACGACATCGTCACCTTCACCTGCGACACCAACGCCGACGTCTACGCCGCCACCTCCACCGGCACATCATTCGCCGGCACCACCATCAAATGGCACGACTTCTTCTGCCTCGGCGGCGAATTCCCCTACCTCGCCGACGCCAACGGCGACGGCAAAGACGACATCATCGTCTTCACCAAGAACACCACCAACGACGTCTACGTAGCCCTCTCCACCGGCACCACCTTCAACCCCAGCACCAAATGGCACGACTACTTCGGACTCAACGGCGAAACCACCCTCTGACCGGAGGACCGGGCGCGGCGCCGCCGGCATCCGGCGGTCGTGAACGGAATCGAGGGCCCCGCTCCCCACCGGGAAGGAGTGGGGCCCTCCATCCGTGGCGCACGGCGCGAGGGGACGGCGCACGGCGCGAGGGGACGGCGCACGGCGCGAGGGGACGGGCCAGCCGAGGCGAGCGGACCGGTCAGCGGGCTCGCCGGTTGGCGCGCAACGCGCCCAGGATCACCCCGGGAGCGGCCAGCGAACGCGGGTGCGCGCGCAGGGAGACGACGTCGTTGAAGCGCCGCGCGGTCGGCACGTCCGTGACGGTCGCCGTGACGACCTGCCTGCTGACCCAGCGGGAGAGGCGGTAGCCGCGCGGATAGGGCCCGTGCACGTGCGGCAGCGCCAGGTCGGCGGAGGTCGACATGGACCAGGCGACGTCCACCACGACCTTCTGCAGGGCGAAGAACCGGCGCGCGGGCTCGCCCGGGTCGGGGCGGGACCGCAGGTACGTCGACAGGCAGGCCGCGTGCAGGGCCGCCGCCGTCATCCCCTGCCCGTACACCGGGTTGAACGACGCGACCGCGTCACCGACGCTGACCAGCCCGGCCGGAAACCGCCTCAGCGCGTGGAAGTCCCGCCGCCGGCTGTCGGCGTGGCGGTAGGTCCGGACGTCGCCGAGCATCTCGTTCGCGGCGAGTTCGCCGAACTCCGGTGGGAACTGCTCGCGCAGCCGGCGTACGAAGTCCTCGGCGGTGCGCCCCGGCCGGTTGTCGCCGTAGCCGGCCATCATGGCCATCCACCGGCCGTCCTCGACGGCGAAGAAGGCGGCGCCGGCCACGTCCGTGGAGACCCCGGGGGTGTGCAGCGCCATGACCACCGTGGTCGGCGGGTCCGTCTCCGGGCGACGGAACAGGGCGGTCGCGTAGTTGAGGTCCACGGTCATCCGCCGCAGGACCGGTCGCTCCCAGCCGGCCTGCTCCAACCACTCGGAGAGCCTGCTCGATCGCCCCATGGCGTCCACCACCAGGTCACCCGACTCGACGCCCGCCGCCCCGCCGGCCCCGCAACGCACCCCGGTTACGGCGGCGCCGTCGAAGACCAGGCCCGTGGCGCGGGCGGTGAGCGTCTTGACGTTGGGCAGCCGCAGCACCCGCTGGCGGATCAGCTCCTCCAACAGGGGTCGGGTGCCCGCCAGGCTGTCGGCGTCGTCGGGCACGACGACCTTCAGGCGCCCGTCGAGGTAGCTGCGCCTGGCCGCCGGCGGCGCCTCGACCGCCCCCCGGGCCACGGCCTGCTCGCGGAAGCCGGGGAACAGCTGCTCGAGCTGGAGGAAGCCGCCGGGCAGCAGCGCGTGCAGTTGCGTCCCCTGTGGCACGCCCGGCCGCCCGCCGCTCGCGGGTGGATCGTCCCGGTCGATGATGACGACGCTCTCGGCGTAGTCGGACAACACGCGGGCCGCCAGCAACCCGGCGACGCTGCCACCGAGCACGACGGCCCGGCCGATGACGGCGGACGCCTGCTCGGGTGGCCGCACCGCGTGCAGCGCGGCCAGGACCCGCGCCGGGGACAGGGACATGATGCGCTCCAAGGGGGTACGAGGGGGCCTTCCCGCCTGCCTGCCAGGGACCGGTGCGCGGGCGGACCGGCGGGACGCACCGGTCGGCCACGACGCCCGACGATCGTTGCACGACGGCCGGGCGTTCCCGGGCAGGTGGCGAGGCGGCCGGCGCGTCAGTCGCGCGGCCGGGCCAGGATCTCCGCCGCCGCCCGCTCGCCGGCCTGGATCGCCCCGTCGAGGTAGCCCGCCCACCGGGTGGCGGTCTCCGTGCCGGCCCAGTGCACCCGCCCCACCGGTCGGCGCAGCTCCGGCCCGTACCCGCACCAGGAGCCGGGGGTCGGTGCGCCGCAGAAGCAACCCCGCGTCCACTCGTCGGCCGACCAGTCGTACTCGACGAACTCCTCGGGTCGCCGGGCGGCCGGTCCGGCGACGGTGGCCATGGCGTCGAGCAGGCTCGCCCTGCGCTCCCGCGGCGACATCCGCCGCAGGGCGTTCGCCTCGGGGCCGTAGCCGAAGGCGGTCAGCACGCCGCGCGGGGAGTCCGGGGTGCTGTTGTCCACCGTCTCGGTGACCGGCCCGGCGAGGCAGAAGGCGACGCCGGACCGGCCGTCGGCGCGCCAGAACGGCTCCGGGTAGACCGCGTGGACCTTGATCGCCGAGCCCATCGGCATCCGCTGGGTGAGCGCGTCCCGCAGAGGCGGCAGGGGCGGGTCGTACCGGATGCGTCCGGCCAGGGTCGGCGGCACGGCGACCACCACCGCGTCCGCCTCGACGCGGTCGGTGCCGGTGTGCACGACCACGCCGGCGCGGTCCTGCCCGATGGCGTGCGCCGGCGCGGACAGCCGCACCGCGTCCGGGCCGAGGGCGGCGGCCAGCGCCTCGGCCAGGACCGGCGGGCCGCCCACGATCCGGTCCTGCTGCGCGCCCCCGGCCATCGCGAGCAACGCCCGGCTGCCGCCGCCGGAGCGCAGGTAGAACGCCATCTGGAGCAGGGAGATCTCGTCCGCTCCGGCGGCCAGCAGCCCGCCCGCGAGCAGCCGCCCGAGGTAGCGGGCGGTCGTCGGGTCCGGCGCGGCCGTGCGCAGCCAGCCGGCCAGCGTAGTGCGGTCCCACTCGGCGGCCTCGGCCGCCGCCCACGGCGCGGCCGGATCGACCCGCTCGGCGTACGCGTCGAGCAGGTCGAGGACCCTCGCGGCGGTCTCGAGCGCTTCCGCGTGCCGGCCGTCGGGCAGGAGCACGGACGACGGACCGTGCGCGGCGGACCGGAAGGTGGCGATCCCGTAGCGGGCGAGCAGCCCGTTGACGCGGTCCTGGGTGGGGCCGACCCACTGGGCGCCCAGGTCGAGCTGGGTGCCGTCGGCCAGCCACCGGGTGAGGACCCGCCCGCCCACCCGGTCGCGCGCCTCCAGCACCCGCGTCCGCGCGCCGGCGCGGGCGAGCGTGAGCGCGGCCGCCAGCCCGGAGAAGCCCGCGCCGACCACGACGACATCGGTTCCCACGCGGCGGCATACCCGTTTGCGGCGCCGCCATGACCCGGCGGCTCGCCTCGACGCTGGCCAGCCCCGCGGGGCTGCGCGGTCGGCCCGCGAGGGCCATCCCGGGTCACCGCGGCCGCCGCCCCGCCCGCGCGGGTGTGGCCGCAGGGTCGGAAGACCGTGACGGACACGAAGGAGGATGCCGTGCGCTACGTCGACGGCCCGGCGGTCGAATGCGACCTCCACCTGGCGGCCGATCCCGCCCGGTGCCATCCCGGGCTGGGCGTGTGGCGCACGATCGCACACGTCGTGCGGTACGACGAACCCATGCGTCGGGCCCGCACCGCTCAGCCGTCACCAGCCGGCGCGCCGCCGCCGAGACGCTGCACGAACGCGCGGTACACGGGGGTGCCCGGCAGGTTGTCGCGGATGGCGAACACCACCCGGTCGAACCTGTCGACCGCCCGCAGCGCGTCGGCGAAGGCACCCGCCACCGTGGCGGGGTCGTTGCGGAACACCCCGCACCCCCAGGCGCCCAGCACGATCGTGCGATGCCCGTGCGCGGCGGCCACCTCGAGGACCCGCCGCGCACGGCGCAGCAGCACCGCCGGCACGTCGGCGGCGTACGCGGGCTGGTTGCGCACGATCGCGCCGAGATTCGGCGCCGCGGCCGTCAGGAACGACGTCGGGTACGGCACGTCGAGCAGGCCGCCCTTGTCGTCGCGGAACACCGGCACGCGCGGGGAGTAGATGACCCGGTCGCTGTATCGCAGGTCGCCCTGGCTGCGGTGGAACGCGTAGAAGTCGGGCGCGGCGAGCAGGCACGGATAGAGCGCGGACGATCGCGCGACGCTCTCCTCCTGCGCCTTCGCGCCGCCGAGGAACCCGCCGCCGGGATTCTTGGCCGACGCGAACACCAGGCACGCCGCGTCCGGGCCGAGCCGGCGGGCCGCCTGCAACGTCGACTCGTGCGCCACCTCGACGGTGCCGGCGCCGGCCCGGGTGTCGTCGACCGTGAGCGTCTCGTCGGAGAGGTGGTGGCGGGTGCCGGCGACCGCGGCCCGTACCTGCGGGCCGACGACGACGTCGTCGCCGGCGGCGTTGCGGTACCGGCCCGACTCGGCGATCGCCACCGTCTGTCGGGCGATCTCGCGAAGGCGGCCGCTCACCGGTACACCCGGCGCATTCGCCGGCAGGGGGTATGCACAGCCAGCAGGCTAGGACGCCACCGTGGCGCCGACAACCGCTTTCCGCGCCTCCGGTCGCCAGGCCGGGATGCCCCGGCCGTCGCGAGGCCGGGTGCCCGGGTCGACCCCGCCCCACCGCGCCGGACCCCGGCTCGGTCTCAGTGCGCTGCCAGGACCACCGCGTCCGGTTCGAGGTCGGCGAGCCGGGACGGCCGTACGACGAGGAGCAGGACCGCCGTCGCCGCCAGCATGCCCCCCGCGACGACGACGGACATGGCGACCGCGCCGGTGCCCAGTACGCCCACCAGGGGCGCGGCCAGCGCACCGACCCCGAACTGCACGGCGCCCAGCAGCGCGGAGGCCGTGCCGGCCGCCTCCCCGTGGCGGGACAGGGCCAGGGCCGGTGCGTTCGGCATCGCGAGGCCCGCCGCCGCGAGCACCACCCACAACGACACCAGCAGGCTCGGCAGCCCGCCGAGCCCGGTCACGGCGAAGGCCAGCAGTGCCAGGCCGGCCACGCTCCCCGCGGCCAGGGCGACGACGAGGATCCGCTGGGGCGAGTGGCGGCGCAGCAGCCGCACGTTGAACTGGGTCGCCGCGATCAGCCCGACGGCGCCCGCTCCGAAGGCCAGCCCGAACTCCTGCTCGTCCAGGCCGTACTGCTCCTGCAGCACGAACGACGACCCGGCGACGTACGCGAACAACGCCGCCATGGCCAGCCCGGCGACCAGGACCAGGCCCACGAACGTGCGGTCGCGCAGCAGCGAGCCGTACACGCCCAATGTCGCGACCACCCCGCCGCGCCGACGCCGGTCGGCGGGCAGCGTCTCGCGGAGGCCGAGCGCGGCGACGACCACGAGCAGCACGCCGAAGGCGGCCAGCGCCACGAACACGCCGCGCCAGTCCGTCCAGCGCAGCAGCCCGCCGCCGAGGGTCGGCGCGAGGATCGGCGCCGCCCCCATGACCAGCAGCAGCCGGGAGAGCAGCTTGGCGAAGGCCGCGCCGTCGAACAGGTCACGGACCACGGCCATCGCGACCACCGAGGCCGCGGCGACGCCGAGGCCCTGCACCACCCGCAACGCGCCGAGGATCGCGATGCTCGGCGCGACGACGCAGAGCAGCGACGCCACGACGTGCAGCGCGAGGCCCGCGATCAGCGGCGCACGCCGGCCGACGGCGTCGGACAACGGGCCGATCAGCAACTGGCCGAGGGCGAGGCCCGCCAGCGTGCCGGTGAGGGTCAGTTGGACCGCCGCCGACGTGGTCTCGAAGTCGTCGACGATCGCGGGAAGCGCGGGCAGGTACATGTCGATGGTCAGCGGACCCACCGCGATCAGCGAGCCGAGGACGAGGACGAGCCGCAGGCGTTGCCGGGGGCTCATCAGGTCGCCCGGTGTCAGCGGGGCCGCCGGTCCCCGAGTGGCGTCGACGGCGGCCGTCATCGGCTCGCCTCCGACCGGTCGGTGCGCAGCCGGGCTGGGAAGAGTGCAGGAGTCACATCTGGCTGCAAATCCGGATCCGGTGAACTCATTCCCGCCCGGAGGCGAGGTAACGGAGTTCACAGTCGGGCGGCGACGGGCCGAACGGCGCGGGGCGGCCACCCGCTCGGGTGCTGCGGCGGGTCGCGCGCCGCGCAGCGGCTAGTCTGCGCGGGTGCGGGAGACGATGGTACGGAGCGATCCCGATGGCTGACGCCGACGACGTCCGTCACGTGGCACTGGCACTGCCTGACGTGGTCGAGATCGACAGTGAGGGCTTCGACTTCCGGGTGGCCGACAAGGGGTTCGTCTGGTCCTACCCCGAGCGCAGGCCCGGCAGGCCGCGGCTGATCCGGACCGACGTCGCGGTGCTGTACGTCGGCGACGAGGCGGAGAAGCAGGCGTTGCTCCTCGGCGAGCCCGAGGTCTTCTTCACCACGCCCGCGTACGAGGGGCTGCCCCTGGTCATGCTGCGGCTGGCGCAGGTGGACGTCGACCGCCTGACGGAACTCGTCACCGACGCGTGGCGCATGCGTGTCCCGGGTTCCCTCGACGGCGGCGCCGCTGTCGCGGAGGCTCCGGCGCGACACCGGCCGGCACGAACCCGTCGGTAACACCTGAGCAGCGTGGGCGCATCACCCTCCCACCCAGTGGACGGCCGCAACACATGCCGGGAAACGATCAAGGTTGCGGCCGGCGTTTTGGCTGTTCACGGCCGTTACCCTGGGCGTACGCCGATCAGATTCGCACCCCTGACCTTTTGATCCACAGGTGCAAGGGTGGACACTGCCGAAGGCACCGCCGCATCGCGGCGCGCCGCATCATTGGTCTACAGGAAGGCTCGGTCGGTGTTCAGTCGTGTCGCCATCGTCAACCGTGGTGAGGCCGCCATGCGGCTCATCCACGCCGTACGGGACATCGCCGCGGAGACCGGGACACGGATCGAGACCGTCGCCCTGTACACCGACGTCGATCGTACGGCCACCTTCGTCCGCGAGGCGGACGTGTCCTACGAACTCGGTCCCGCGTCGGCGCGCCCGTACCTCGACCTGAAGGTCCTGGAGCGCGCGCTGGTGGAGACCGGGGCCGACGCCGCCTGGGTCGGCTGGGGCTTCGTGGCCGAGGACCCGGCCTTCGCGGAGCTGTGCGAGAGGGTCGGTGTCACCTTCGTCGGACCGAGCCCGGAGGCCATGCGCAAGCTCGGCGACAAGATCGGCGCGAAGCTGATCGCCGAGGAGGTCGGCGTGCCGGTCGCGCCGTGGAGCCGCGGCGCCGTGGAGACCCTGGAGACCGCGCTGACGGCGGCGGCCGGGATCGGCTACCCGCTGATGCTCAAGGCGACCGCGGGTGGCGGGGGTCGCGGCATCCGGGTGATCACGAACGAGGCGGAGCTCGCCGACGCCTACGAGCGCACCAGCCAGGAGGCCGCGCGGGCGTTCGGCAGCGGCGTCGTGTTCCTGGAGCGCCTGGTCACCGGCGCCCGCCACGTCGAGGTCCAGGTCATCGCCGACGGCCAGGGCACCGCGTGGGCGCTCGGGGTCCGCGACTGCTCCGTGCAGCGGCGCAACCAGAAGGTCATCGAGGAGTCGTCGTCGCCGGTGCTCGGCCCCGAGCAGGCGGCCGAGCTGAAGGCCTCGGCGGAACGGCTGGCCGTCGCGGTGGGCTACCGCGGCGCGGCCACCGTCGAGTTCCTCTACCACCCCGGTGACGACATGTTCGCCTTCCTCGAGGTCAACACCCGCCTGCAGGTGGAGCACCCGATCACCGAGTCCACCACCGGGTTCGACCTGGTCAAGGCGCAGCTGCACGTGGCCGCGGGCGGTCGGCTCGAAGGCGCGCCGCCGGTGGAGCGGGGGCACGCCATCGAGGCCCGGTTGAACGCCGAGGACCCCGACCGCGACTTCGCGCCCTCCCCCGGGCGCATCGCGCGCCTCGACCTGCCCGCCGGGCCGGGCATCCGGGTGGACACCGGCGTCAGCGAGGGCGACACCATCCCCGCCGACTTCGACTCCATGATCGCGAAGATCATCGCGTACGGCCGCGACCGCGACGAGGCGCTGGGCAGGCTGCGCCGGGCGATGGCGCAGACCACGGTGATCATCGAGGGCGGCGCGACGAACAAGAGCTTCGTGCTCGACCTGCTCGACCAGCCCGAGGTGATCGACGCCAGCGCGGACACCGGCTGGATCGACCGCGTCCGGGGCGAGGGGAGGCTCGTCTCGCACCGGCACTCCGCCGTCGCGCTGGCGGCCGCCGCCATCGAGGCGTACGAGGAGGAGGAACGCGTCGAGCGGCAGCGGCTGCTGTCGACGGCGTTCGGCGGGCGCCCGCAGGTGCAGCACGAGAGCGGCCGGCCGCTGGACCTCAAGCTGCGTGGCGTCGGCTACCGCGTACGCGTCGCGCGGATCGGCGCGCACCGCTTCCGCGTCGGCATCGAGGCGGGTGGGGTCGTGCGCACCGCCGACGTCGAGCTGGAGCGCTTCGACCGGCACACCGGGCAGATCGTCGTCAACGGCACCCGCTACCGACTGCTCATCGGCACGCACGGGCCGATCCACCTGGTCGAGGTGGACGGCGTGGCGCACCGGGTCAGCCGCGACGAGGGCGGCGTCCTCCGCTCGCCCATGCCCGCGCTGGTCGTCGCCACGCCGCTGCGGGTCGGCGCGGAGGTCGAGGCGGGCGCGCCGGTGCTGGTGCTGGAAAGCATGAAGATGGAGACGGTGCTGCGGGCGCCGTTCCGGGCGCGGCTGAAGGAATGCGTCGTGTCCGTGGGTTCCCAGGTGGAGACCGGCGCCCCGCTGCTGCGGCTGGAGCCGCTCGCCGACGACGGCGAGGCCGGGGAGACCTCGGACGGCGAGTCCGTGGAGCTGGAGCTGCCCGCCGCGCCCGGCGAGATCCCGGCGCGCGAGCGTGCCACGCGCGGTCAGGAGGACCTGCGCAGCCTGCTGCTGGGCTTCGACGTCGACCCGCACGACGAGCGTCGGCTGCTCGACGACTACCTCGCCGCACGCCGGGCGGCCACCGAGGACGGCCGCCGGCCGCTGGCCGAGGAACTCGACCTCATCGACGTGTTCGCCGACCTCACCGAGCTGAGTCGCAACCGGCCGACGGGCGAGGACGGCGGCGTCGGCCACGTGCCCAGCGCCCGCGAGTACTTCCACACCTACCTGCAGTGCCTCGACGTCGAGCGGGCCGCGCTGCCGGAGGGGTTCCAGGCCAAGCTCGCCAAGGCGCTCGGCCACTACGGCGTCACCGACCTGGAGCGCTGCCCCGAGCTCGAAGCGGCCGTGTTCCGGATCTTCCTCGCCCTGCAGCGCGCGTCCGCCGACGCGACGGTCGTCGCCACGCTGCTGCGCGCCTGGCTGCGGGAGCCGCCGCCGGACGAGTCGCTGCGTGAGCCCGCCGGTCTCGCCCTGGAGCGGCTGGTGGCCGCCACGCAGGTGCGCTTCCCGGTGGTCAGCGACCTCGCGCGCGGCGTGGTGTTCGCCTGGTTCGCGCAGCCGCTGCTGCGTCGCAACCGCGCCCGCGTCTACGCCGACGTCCGCAGGCACCTGCGCCACCTGGACGCGCACCCGGAGGCGCCGGACCGCGCCGAGCGCATCGCCGAGATGGTGCGCTCCACCGAGCCGCTGGTGCGGCTGCTCGGCCAGCGGCTCGTGCGCGCCGACCTGGACAACTCGGTCATGCTCGAGGTGCTGACCCGGCGCTACTACGGCAACAAGGGCCTCACCGGCGTCCGTACCAGCGAGGTCGAGGGCTGCACGTTCGTCGTCGCCGAGCGGGCGGACTCGTGCGTGGTCTCCTCGGCGGTGAGCTTCGAGGCGCTGGGCAGCGCGCTGCGCGGCCTCGCGGAGCTGGCGAGCGGCCACGACGCCATCGACGTCGACATCTACCTGGCCTGGGAGGGCCAGCCGGCGGACTTCGACGCGATGGCCGCGGCGCTGCACGAGGTCGTCAACGCGCACCCGCTGCCGAACCAGGTCCGCCGACTCACCACCACCGTCGCGGGTCGCAGCGGCGCGGTGATGCACCACCACTTCACCTTCCGCCCGTCGACCATGGGGATGAGCGAGGAACGGCTGATCCGCGGCCTGCACCCGTACATCGCGCAGCGGATGCAGATGGAGCGGCTGAGCAAGTTCGACCTCACCCGTCTGCCGTCGTCGGACGAGGAGGTCTACCTCTACCAGTGCGTCGCGCGGGAGAACCCGTCGGACGACCGTCTCGTCGCGTTCGCCCAGGTGCGCGACCTGGCCGAGCTGCGCGAGCACGACGGCCGGCTGGTGGCGCTGCCGACGGCCGAGGACGTCCTGGCCACCTGTCTGGACTCGATCCGCCGGGCGCAGTCGCGGCGGCCGTCGAGGAAGCGCTTCAGCACCAACCGGATCGTCGTCTACGTCTGGCCGCCGAGCGACCTCACCCACGCCGAGCTGAAGATGATCGCCCGGCGGGTGCTGCCGACGACCGCGGGCGCCGGGCTGGAGGAGATCCTGTTCATCGCGCGCCAGCGCGACCCGAGGACCGGCGAACTGGTCAAGATCGCCGTACGGATCTCATTCGACGCCACCGGCGGCACCAAGCTGACCGTCGGCGAGCCGTCGGACGAGCCGGTCGAGCCGCTGGACGACTACCGGCAGAAGGTGCTGCGCGCGAGCAGCCGCAACGCCGTGTACCCGTACGAGCTGACCGACCTGCTCGGCACCTTCGTCGAGCACGACCTCGACGACGCGCACGCGCTGGTGCCGGTCGACCGGCCGAAGGGGCGCAACCGGGCGGCGATCGTCGCGGGTGTGGTCACCACGCCGACCCGCCGGCACCCGCAGGGCGTCACCCGGGTCGTGCTGCTCGGCGACCCGACGAAGGCGCTCGGCGCGCTGTCGGAGCCGGAGTGCCGCCGGGTGATCGCCGCGCTGGACCTGGCCGAGCGGATGCAGGTGCCGCTGGAGTGGTACGCGCTGTCCGCGGGCGCCCGGATCTCCATGGAGTCGGGCACGGAGAACATGGACTGGGTGGCGGCGGCGCTCAAGCGCATCGTCGAGTTCACCCAGGACGGCGGTGAGATCAACATCGTGGTCGCGGGCATCACCGTCGGCGCGCAGCCGTACTGGAACGCCGAGGCGACGATGCTCATGCACACCAAGGGCATCCTGGTGATGACGCCCGACTCGGCGATGGTGCTGACCGGCAAGCAGTCGCTCGACTTCTCCGGCGGGGTGTCGGCCGAGGACAACTTCGGCATCGGCGGCTACGACCGGGTGATGGGCCCGAACGGGCAGGCGCAGTACTGGGCGCCGAACCTGGCCGCCGCGCGCGGCGTACTGATGGCGCACTACGAGCACACGTACGTCGCGCCCGGCGAGCAGCGGCCGCGGCGGGCGCGGACGACCGACCCCGTCGACCGCGACATCTCCGCGTTCCCGCACGTCGTGGTGGGCAGCGACTTCAGCACGGTCGGCGAGATCTTCTCCGCCGAGGCCAACCCGGACCGCAAGAAGCCGTTCGACATCCGCACCGTGATGCGGGCGCTGTCCGACCAGGACCGCCCGGTGCTGGAGCGGTGGGCGGGCATGGCCGACGCCGACACCGTCGCCGTGCAGGACGTACACCTCGGTGGCATGCCGGTGTGCCTGATCGGCATCGAGTCGCGGGCGGTGCCGCGGCGCGGCTTCCCGCCCACCGACGGCCCGGACACCTACACCGCGGGCACGCTGTTCCCGCGCTCGTCGAAGAAGGCCGCGCGGGCGATCAACGCGGCCAGCGGCAACCGTCCGCTGGTGGTGCTGGCGAACCTGTCGGGCTTCGACGGCTCGCCGGAGTCGATGCGCAACCTGCAGCTGGAGTACGGCGCCGAGATCGGCCGGGCGATCGTGAACTTCCGCGGTCCCATCGTGTTCTGCGTGATCTCGCGTTACCACGGGGGCGCGTTCGTGGTGTTCTCCAAGGCGCTGAACCCGAACATGACGGTGCTGGCGCTGGAAGGCTCGTTCGCCTCGGTGCTCGGGGGCGCCCCCGCCGCGGCGGTGGTGTTCTCCGGCGACGTCAACGCCCGTACGGCCGCCGACCCGCGGGTGCGGGAGCTGGAGGCCCGCGTCGCGGCCGCCTCCGGCACCGACCGCGCGGCCCTGACGGCGGAGCTCGACGAGCTGCGCTCGACGGTACGCGTGGAGAAGCTGGGCGAGGTGGCCGCCGAGTTCGACCGGGTGCACAACATCCAGCGCGCGGTCGAGGTCGGCTCCGTCGACGCCGTCATCCGCGCGGCGGAGCTGCGCCCGCGCGTCATCGAGGCCATCGAGGCCCGCCTGCGCTGAGGGTTCCACCTCGCAGAGCAGGACGCGCCGTGGTCCCCGGGCTGGCCGGGGACCACGGCGCCGGGCCGCCGCGGCGATCAGGGCGCGGGGCCGGTTCAGAACACGTGCAGGTCCAGGGTGCCCCCGTCCGGTCCCCCGGTGGTCCTGACCGCGACCCAGTCGTCCCCGGCGCCGGCGAGCGATCCGGGGTAACGGCCAAGCTCGCGGCCGGTCGACACGTCGTACACGAGCACGGCGGCTCGGCCGTCCGTCGCGCCGCCGACCACCGCGAGGCGTCCCGTCACGGTCGACGGCCAGTTCGCCGAGGTGCCGGACATCCCCGGGTCCGGCGCGCTCCACCGGGTCGCGCCCGTGGTCATGTCGAGCAGGGCCAGCTCGCCCGCGTCGGCGGTGCGTCGCACCAGCACCGACCGGGCGTCCCCGTCGATCGGCACGCCGGCTGCGGCGCCCTGCCACTGCACCTTGCCGGTGCGCAGGTCGATCAGCTGCGGCCGGCCGGCGGCGCTGACCGCGACGAGTCGGGTGCCGGACCCGATCAGGAACAGTCCGCTGCGGTGGTGCGCCAGTCGCTTGGCGCACTCGCCGTTCTCCCGACGCCCGCTGAAGACCGCGCCTGACCAGCCCTTGGCGCCGGTGGCAGCGTCGACGGTCGCGATGCTGACCGTGCACTGCGAGTCGCCCCGGGGCGGATCGTGGTCGGTGCTGACCAGCAGGTCACCGGCGACGAAGCCGTACCAGGCCCGACTGGGCAACTCCGCGCCCGACCTGCCGGTGGTGGACACGACGGCGGTGTAGGTGCCCACGTTCAGCCGCGCTGCCACGTACCGTCGGGCGGGGGTGGCATGGGGGTTGCGGTTGCCGAGCGCCTCGTCGCTCACCCGGGCGTGCCGGTCGGTGGACAGTTTCCACAGTTGGCGACCGTCGCCGACGTCCCGGGCGATGAGGACGCACTTCGCCGACCGCCCGGTGCCGACGCACTGCCGGTGGTGGACGGCCTGCTGGTGCACGACGACGTCCTCGGTGTCCGTGGCCCGCCAGCGGGTGGCGCCGGTGGCCGCGTCGAGCACCTCCAGGGGCCCTCCGTTGCGGGCGCTGACGACGATCAGGGCGCCGGCGACCGCGTACTGGTAGCTCATCGGGAACGGGCGACGCCACCGGTCGTGTCCCGTGTGCCGGTCCACCGCCCGCAGTTCCCGCCTGTCCGGCACGACGATCACCTGCCCGACCTGGGTCATCGGCTGGTCGAGGCGGTCAGCCCGCACCGACCAGGTCGGCGCGGGGCCCTCCCGCTCGGCGTGGGTCTCACCGCCGCGCAGGCTCTCCTGGGTCACCTCGACCCGCGGCGCAGGCCGCTCCGGCGGCTCCGCCCGGGGCCCGGTGCAGGCGGTGAGCCCGACGGCCAGACCCAGGGCTGCCCCTGCGAGGCTCCGACGGGTCGGGCGGTGCGACGGCGACAACGGTCTCTCCCTCGGTCGGCGGCAGTGCCCACCCTAGGATCCGCCCGCACCCATGCCGTACGAGCGGTAGCGAGGAAGGGCCAGCTCCGGCGGAGCTGGCCCTTCCTCGCTCGGTGCGGCTGCGGTCAGCTGACCGACTTGTTGTAGCTGTCGATGGCGCCCTGCACGCTCGCCGCGGCGTCCTTCATGGCCTGCTCGGCCGGCTTGCTACCGACGATCGCCGCCTCGAGGCCGTCCTCGGACGCCTTGCGGGCCTGCGGCATCACGCCCAGCAGGCAGCCGGCCGACGCGACCGACGGCGGCAGCGCGTGCAGCTGGTCGACGGCGGTGCGGAACTGGGGGAACTTCGCCATCCAGTCCTTGTCGATCTGCTCGTCGAGCGCCTTGGCGTTGATCGGCACGTACCCGGTGCTGGTGTGCCACTTGGCCTGCTCGACCGGGCCGGAGGCGAACTTCACGAACTCCCAGGCGGCCCGCTTCTCCTTGTCGCTGTGGCCGACACCGTTGACCCACAGCGAGGCGCCACCGATGATCGGGCCGCCCGTGGAGGAGGCGCTCACCTTCGGGTACGGGGCGGTGAGCACGGTGAACTTGCCCTTCGCGGCGTCGACGTAGCCACGCAGCACGCTGGTGGACTCCAGGTGCATGGCGACCGTGCCCGACTTGAAGGCGGCCTGGGCGTCGTCGGTCTTGCGGCCGGTGTTCGTCGCGTAGCCGCCCTTCACCAGGTCCGTCCACCACTGCGCGACGCGCACGGCCGTCTCCTGGTCGAACTGCACCTTCGTGGCCAGGCCGCTGCGCCCGTTGCCCTTGTCGCAGTACTCCTTGCCGTCGGTGGCGAGCAGCTGCTCCACCAGCCAGCCGTAGATGGCGGCGTTGAAGCCGTACTGGACGGTCTTGCCGCTGGCGTCCTTGACCGTGAGCTTCTTCGCCAGCTCGCCGATCTCGGTGAGGTCCTTCGGCGGCTTCGTCGGGTCGAGCCCGGCCCGCTCGAAGGCCTCCTTGTTGATGTAGAGCAGGGGCGTCGAGGAGTTGAACGGCATCGACCACAGCTTGCCGTCGACGGAGTAGTAGCTGGCGATGTTCGGCTCGATGTCGCCGGCGTTGAAGCCGTCCTTCTCGATGAACTTGTGCATCGGCACGACCTGCTTCGAGTCGACCATGAAGCGGCTGCCGATGTCGTAGATCTGCACCAGGGCCGGCGTGCTCTTCTGCTGCACCGACGCCTTGTACTTCGCGATCGTCTCGTCGTAGCTTCCCTGGAAGACCGCCTTGACCTCGACCTTGCCGCCGCTCTGGGCGTTGAAGTCCGCCACGAGCCGGTCGACGGCGGTGGCGTTGGCCCCCTTCATCGCGTGCCAGAACTCGATCGTGGTCTTGTCCGTGGCCTTCTCCAGCACCTCGGCGCCGGGCGCGTCGAGCGCGCCGCTGCCGCCGTCGGTGCCGGACCCGGAGTCGCCGCACGCCGTGAGCGCGGCGGCGGCCACGACGGCGACGAACGCCGCCGCGCTACGGCGGAGCCGAGGTCTTCTCATTGGTTCTCCTTCTCGATGGTTCAACGCAGCGCCCCGGCGGTCAGCCCGCGGACGATGTAGCGCTGGCCGAAGATGACGACGGCCAGCGTGGGAAGCAGGGACAGCGCGACGCCGGCGAGGACGAGACCCGGCTGTGCCGCCTCGGCGTCGTTGAGCTGGGAGATGCCGATCTGCAGCGTCTGGAACTCGGTGTCGCGGATCAGGATCAGCGGCCAGAAGTACTGGTTCCACGCCGAGAGGAAGACGTAGACCCCGACCGCCGCGATGGAGGGCTTCGACAGCGGCACGATGACCCGCCACAGCAGCCGCCAGTGGCCGCACCCGTCGATCACGGCGGCGTCGCGCAGCTCGGTCGGGAACTGCAGGAACGCCTGACGCAGCAGGAACGTGCCGAACGCCGAGGCGAGGAAGGGCAACACCAGGCCGAGGTACGTCAGCCCGCCCCGCGTCAGCCCCCAGTCCGAGATGGCCAGGTAGTTGGGGATGATGATCGCTTCCCACGGCACCATGAGGGTGGCGAGGAACAGGCTGAACGTCGCCGCCTTCGCCGGCAGGCGGAGGAACGCGAAGGCGTACGCGGCGAAGATGCTGGTCACCACCTGCGCCACCGTGATGATCCCGGCCTGCACCGCGGAGTTCGCGTAGAAGCGGCCGAGCGGCACCGAGCTGAACACGTCGGTGACGTTCTGCCAGTGCAGCGCGCTCGGCACCAGCGCGGGCGGGTAGGTCGCCAGGTCGCCGGGGCCCATCACGGCGCCGACGAAGCCGTAGTAGACCGGGAAGAGCACGGGGATCGCCGCCAGGCCGAGCACGACGTAGACGGCGACCCGCCCGAGGTTGAGCTTTTTCATCGGTAGTGGACCCGCCGTTCGAGGACGCCGAATTGGACGGCCGTGCAGCCGAGCATGATGACCAGCAGCACGACGGCCTGGGCGCTGGCCGCGCCGAAGTCGGAGGAGCCGAAGGCGAACGCCTTCTCGTAGATCGAGTAGACCAGGGTCGTGGTGGCCTGGTCCGGCCCGCCCTTGGTCAGGATGTGGATCTGCCCGAAGCTCTGCAGGGCGTGGATCGTGGAGACCACGACGAGGAAGAACAGCTGCGGGGAGAGCAGCGGCACGGTGATCCGCGTCGCCAGCCGCCACCCGGTCGCGCCGTCCAGCCGCGCCGCCTCGACCACCTCGGGCGAGATCGCCGAGACCCCGGCGGAGAGCACGAGGATGTTGTAGCCGAAGTTCATCCACACCGTCGCCGCGCAGACGGCGGGCAGCGCGATCGACGGGTCGGTGAGCCAGTTGACCCGGTCGAAGCCGAGGGAGCCGAGCAGGCCGTTCGCCACCCCGATCGCCGGGTTGTAGATGACGGCGAAGATGACCGAGGCGGTCGCCACCGAGAACGCGAACGGCAGCGCGAACGCGGTGCGCAGCGCCCGTACGCCGCGGATGCGCGCCTCCAGCAGCAGCACCACGAACAGCGCGCCCAGCACGGCCGGCACCACCGAGAAGAGCGTGATCAGCGCCGTCGTGGCGAGCACCTTGCCGAACTCACCGGACAGCATGTCCCGGTAGTGCGCCGCGCCCACGTACTCGGACGCGGCGCCGAAGATGTCGTTGCCGTGCACGGAGAGGTAGAGGGTCCGCCCGAGCGGCCAGAACACGAACAGGGCGAAGACCGCCACCGAGGGCAGCAGCATCAGCCACGCGAGACCGGATTCGCTGAAGCGGGCGCGCCGCACCTGTCGGGCGGTGGAGGGCGTGGATTCGGAGGTCAGGGAGCGTTCGCCCGGTGGCGCGCTGACGGTGGAAGGGGGAGGCACCGCAGCACCCTACCAACGGCATCGAGGGATAGACATCATTTGGGGTGCCGTGCCCGTCAGCGCGGGAGCGGCAGCTGCGGATGTGCCGGCACTTGACGCAAACGGGAGGTCAGGGCGTGTTCGAGCCCCTACGGTCGGTTGTCGACAGCGCGTCGCGACCACCGGCCCGAGGAGCCAGATCATGCGGACGATCGTGACCGGTGGGAGGCGAGGGTACGGTGCCCGCTGCCGACGGGACGCATCGCGGGCGCTCCGGCCCGCTCCCGCCGTCGCCGACCCCCACCGCTGTGGTGCGTGACCGTGCCGGCCGGGCACTCCGACGCAGACGGCGACCGCCCCCGGCGTGAGGGCGGACGTGCCGCCCGGGCACGCAACCGTCGACAGGACGGCTCCCGTCTCGACGATCTCACCGACCGGCTCGACAAGCCGATGGGGATCCTCGGCCTCCTGTTCCTGCTACTGGTGCTCGTGCAGGCATTCACCCACGAGAAGCCGCTGAGCACCATCCTCACGATCGCCAGTTGGATCCTGTGGGCCGTGTTCGTGGCGGAGTTCGCCCTGCGCGCCTGGCTGTCCCGCCACCGCGCCCGACAGTTCTGGCGGCGGAACTGGTGGCAGGTGATCTTCCTCGCCGTGCCCTTCCTGCGGTTCGCCCGCGCGGCCATCGCACTTCGCGCCGCCCGGGGAGCCGGAGTGGTCGCCGCCGCCGTGCGCGGCTCCCGCTCGGCGGGCCGACTGCTCACCGACCGGCTGGCCTGGCTCGCCGTCGTGACGGTGACGGTCATCCTGGCCGCCGGGCAGTTGCTGACGCTCACCGGCTCCTACCCGACCCACGGGCGGGCCCTGCACGCTGCCGCGCTCACCACCATCACCGGTGTGCCGCTCGACGCCACCGACACGTTCGCGCAGATCCTCGAACTGGTGCTGGCCGTCTATTCCGTGGTGGTGTTCGGCACCCTCGCCGGCGCCCTCGGGGCGTACTTCCTCAGCCATGGGCGCACCCCCGACGCGCCTGTGCGGCAGAACCCGGAGCCGGAGCGGTGAGCGGCACGGAGCCTTCGGTGGCGCGCATCGGTGCCGACGCCGCCGCGCGGGCAGTTCCGGCCTCGCGCGTCCATCCATCGGGACGTATCTATAATCCCGCCATGAGCGGTGGTTCCCGGTCGCTGGCCGGCAGGCGCGTCCTCGTCACCGGTGGCGCCCGCGGGATCGGCGCCGCGCTGGCCCGTCGGTTGCACCAGCGGGGCGCGAGGGTCGTCGTCGTCGGGTTGGAGCCCGAGCTGCTGGCCGACGTGTCGGCGACGTGCGGCGACGCCCCGTGGAGCAGCTGCGACGTCCGCTCCCGAGCCCAGGTCGACGCCGCGGTCGAGATGGCCGTGGACCGGCTCGGCGGGCTCGACGTCGTCGTGGCCAACGCCGGGATCGCCGCCCAACTGCCGCTGGTCGGCGGCGACCCGGACGTGTTCGAGCGCACGAACGCCGTCAACGTCCTCGGCACCTACTACACCCTGCGCGCCGCCGCCCCGCACCTCAGCCACCCCAACGGCTACGCGCTGGTGATCGCGTCACTCGCCGCGGCGGTGCACGCGCCGCTGCTCGGTGCCTACAGCGCCTCCAAGGCGGCGGTCGAGGCCCTGGGCAACACCCTGCGCGTCGAACTGCGGCCCTCCGGCGCGCGCGCCGGCGTCGCGTACTTCGCCGAGTTGGACACCGACATGACCTCGCGCGGGTTCGGCACCAGGGCCGCGACCGCACTGCTGCACGGCAGCCGGCTGCACCGCGTCGCCTCGTTGGAGGTCGGCGTCGCCGCGTTGGAACGCGGCATCGCCCGCCGGAGCCGGCGGATCGTCGCGCCCGGCTGGGTGTGGCCCGTGCTGCCGCTGCGCATGGCGGTCCAGCCGCTGCTCGACCGCAGGTTCCAACGCGGGCTGGTCGACGCGCTGCGCATCGCACGGACGGAGCGTCCGCCGCTGACCACGCCGCAGCCGGACGGCCAACCGTGACCGCGCCGCGCGTCAGCCCCGGCGGCCGGCGCGACGTCGGTACGTTCGGCTGGCTGTTCAGCCGGGCGGCCGGCCGGGTCACGGGCACCGGCCCACCGAACCTGTTCCTCACCCTCGGCCGTCACCGCCGGCTGTTTCGCGGCTGGCTGCGCTTCGCCCGCCGCCTGATGCCGGGCGGCCTGCTGCCACGCCGGGAGACCGAACTGGTCATCCTGCGGGTCGCGCACCTGTGCGCCTGCCGCTACGAGCACGACCACCACTGGAGGCTCGCCCGGCGGGCCGGCGTCACCGACGCGGAGATCGAGCGCGTCACCGGCGACGACGTCGGCTTCGGGTGGTCCGCCCGCGAGCACGCGGTGCTGGTCGCGGTCGACGGGCTGGTACGCCACCGCGACCTCGGCGACGAGGCGTGGACGGCGCTGCGCGCCCACCTGGACGAGCGCGAGTGCATCGAGCTGTGCATGCTGGTCGGGCACTACGTCATGCTCGCCACGACCATCACGACGCTGCGCATCCAGCCCGATCAACCGTCCGGATAGCGCTCCACCGAGGTCGGGAGGCTAGGGGTGCGTGCTCGTGCGGAGCGGATGCTGGGACGGTTGCGGTGTGCGGCGCGTCAGCATGGCCACGACGTCGGGGGTGGGCCGAATGCGCGACGCCCGGCCCGTACAGCCAGAGTGGCGAGGGCAGCGTTGGCGCCACCACCGATCACCGCGCCGATACCGAACGGTGCTGCTCGACCGAGAACGATGATCCCCTGCTTGCCCCCGTACTTCGTGATGAAGTGTCTCCCCAGGATCTTGTTGATCTGACGTAGTGTCTCGGCGGGCACCTTGGCGACCACCTGACGTCCCCAGTGTTGCCCCGTACGCTCGGCGACCTTGGTGATGGTGGCGGAGCCGGACCCGCCGAGCATGATTCCCATCACGATCGTTCGACGGCGCTCGATCTCGTCGATGGGCACTCCGTGGACTTCGGCGATCGAGAGCGCGAAGAGGGCGCTCAGCTGAAGCGATGAAAGTGCCTCGCCGGCCGACAGCGCCAGCGCGACGCCCGTGCCGACGCCGGGCGCCGCTGCGGCTCCGCCAACCGCAGCACCCGTGCCGGTCAGGGCGCCCACGTACATCCGCTCCAGATTGCGGATCACCTCTGCTGGTGTCGCCTCTGGGTTCCGCTGGCGGGCCCGGGCGATGTTCTTGCGTACCAGTGGGCCCTGGAGGTCGATTGCCTTGTCCAAGAGGTCGAGGACCCGCTGCCCACGTACGGCTGCTTCCGGAACCGGTCCGTCGTGGGCATCCGTCGCCATGCGTTGAGCTCCTTGCGTCGTCACGTCCGAAAATGAGTCCCCGCTCGACCAGCCGAGCGGAGCTTGCGCCAGATCGGCGAACGGTGGACGCCGCACTGGGGGCGACGTCGTCGATTGAGGCGCCTGCGGAATGAGCGGTTCGATCAACGTCCACCTGGTCGCGGTCGATGAGGTTACGCTGTGGCACCTCGCCCCCGCCAGATCTGGAATCCGTCCAGATCGAACGACGATTGCCGCGTGGTCGGGCCACGCCAACCCGCTCTCACCAGCGCGATCTCGGCCGACCACCGCCGCACGGGGCCGTCTACTGATTGGAGCCGCACCACCGGAATGGCGGGTTTCCGACAGTCAGCGAGCGTCAACGACGCAGGCGACGGGAGCGCCCGCCGTCGCGGCCGGCGAGGAGCACGCAGCGCCGGCCACCGGGCAGCCGAACACCGCGGTAGACGCGGTGGCGGAGGCGCTGCTGGCCCTCCTCGGAAACAGGAGTTCCCCCGGATGGTCATTGGCAGCACGGACATGCACCGGCCGACGACCTGCCCCGGCGCTGCGCGGCGGGCAGGCCGGCGACGGCAATGGGAGTGGCTCACGTACCGCCGGGTCATCGGGCTCGGTCCCGGCCGCGGTCGGTGCCGGCCTGGGGTCCGTGTCGAAGTCGCTCCCGGCACTTCTCGTGGGGCCACGCGTAGGTTCGGCTCAGGCTATGGCCGTTGGGCCGGCTGGATCACCGCGCCGCCGTCACAGACCAGTGGCGGGCCAGTGCCGTTGCGGCGAGGAAGGTAGCGAGGACGATCGCCGCCTCGGCCGCGATCGCCGGTGGGGTGAGCGGGTAGTCGAGCGACCAGGCGAATGCGGTCGCAGCGGCGATCGCGGCTGCGACAGCGGGTGGCAGCAGTAGTGTCATCCGCGCCGCGGTGTGTCGGATGTGGGGCGTGTCTCGTAGGGCGATGCGTACGGCGAGGACGGCGCCGGCGACGACAACCGCTGCGATGCCGCCGTAGAAGACACCAGCGGCGAGCCACAACGGCACCCGCACGCTTCGCGGCAGGTCGAATGCCGCCACGAATGCCTGGTGCAGGCTGACGACCACGATGTAGCCCACGACGAGTGAGAGCATCGCGCCCGCGGTCGCGACGCCGAGTACCCGGCCGTACCGCGGCGGGGTGCGCTCCACGCCGGCTTCCTCGGCGATACGCAGGGCGAACCCGGAGGGGTCAGCGTCGAGAAGCTCTGCGGGATCGAGCCCGTCGGCGGCTGCTGCCTCGAGCTCGGCGCGCAGGTCGGCCTTGAGAGACACTCGGTCTCGGCGGTGGATGCCGAGAGCGCGCCACTTGCGGTCTGCGGCGGCGAGGAGGTTGTCAACGGCCGGCGTCGACGTGCTCATGGTCGTTCTCCTGGACTCGGTGGACGGGCGGCGATGGTGGCGTTCACGACGCTGGCGAACTGAATCCACTGCTCGCGCCAAGCGCGCAGCCGATCGTGGCCGGTGTCGGTGAGCCGATAGACCTTGCGGGGTGGGCCGTTGGGGCTGGGCTGCAGCGCGTTGGCGATGAGCCCCGAGCGGTGCAATCGGGTGATCAACGGATAGACGGTGCCGTAGCTCACCGTTCCGAATCCGGCGCTGTCGAGCCGGCGGACGAGTTCGTAGCCGTGCGCCGGCTCGCCGGCAAGCAGCGCAAGCAGGCACATGTCCAGGCAGCCACGCAGTAGCTGGGCCTGCCGCTCGGAAGCGGCATCCGACCCACCTGCTGCAGCTATCATGCGCCACATAATACGGTCGGTACTATGCGTCGTCTAGTAGGTCTTCGTGAGAAGCCGGTTGATGCCGCACTCCACGGCGTGACGTTGCTGGTAGACGTGCTGCTCGGCCCGGCGCCGGTCCGCGTACGCGTACGCGTACGCGACGACGGCACCTGACGGGCTTCGGACGACGAATGCCTTGCGGATCAAGGGGTGCGTTGATCGGGAAGCGAGAAGCGGGGTTCCGGTATCAAGGTGTGCCACTCCAGGACGACCCAAACCAGGAACGCCGCTCGGTGGATCAGACCGCCATAACCAGATTCTCGGCTGCTAGCGTTCGGCGCCATGTGGATCGAGGAGATCGTGGCCGGGCGTCCGGCCTGGCGCCACACGGCGTCAGGTGTGGTGTTCCGGGAGGTGCCGGGCGGCACGTTCCGCATGGGTCTGTCCGAGGCGGAACTGGAGGCCGTACGTGCCATCGAGCGCAGCGGAGGAGCCGAGGACACCCTCGATCCCTTCTTCGCCGCCGCCGCGGACGCCCAGCCCGTACGCGAGGTGCGGGTCGAACCGTTCCTGATCGCCCGACACCCGCTGACGGTCGCGCAGGTCCGGCACTGGCTGCCCGACTACACCGACGACTACGCCGACGAGGACACCACCACGGCCCGCCTCGAGGGCGACCTGGACGACCTGCTCGACGCCCTGCCGTTCCGGCTGCCCAGCGAAGCCGAGTGGGAGTATGCGGCCCGCGCCGGCACCACCACGCTGACGTTCCGCGGTGACGACAAACCCGACGAGGACCAGATCCTCGACGACTTCGGCGACGAGGAGCGCACGGCCGCCGGCGAGAACGCCTTCGGCCTGGCGGCGATGGGCTCGGCCGGCGAGATCTGCGCCGACGTGTGGATCCCCGGCTTCGCGGGCGCGCCAGCGGACGCCCGGCCACGCACCGGCGACGGGCCCCGCACCGTACGCGGCGGCGCCGCCGACCTCTACCCCTGGCAGGGCTGCGACGAGTGGCTGCTGCTGCTCTCCGCCACCCGGTACGAGCACTCCCAGTTCACCGCGGTCCGCCCGGCCGCGCCGTTGCCGTCCCGGTAGGCGACGTCCTGGCTGGTCGACGGAATCGCGGAGAAGACGCGATGGCAGAGGTGCCGCTGGTTCGCCTCGCAGACGGCGGTCTCCCCCCGGCCGGCCGTCGGCAGCGTGGGCAACCAGCGGCCGATGACTCTGGCCACACGCTGTGCGGCCGGAGACGCCTCTGACATCGGTAGCCTGAATCGATGGACTACGAGCGGGCACGCGCGCAAGCTCTGCGCAGTGCCACCGGAAACTTCAGACGCTCCCTGGCCATGATGCGAAGCCGTGATCCGCAGGCGATGGAGGACGGGTTCGGGCTACTGCTGGACATCGCTCGACAGCATGTCCAGGAGTTACTCGATACGTACGGCCAGGAGCCTGACTATCGGACCCGGTTCCTGCTTCTGGAGCTCATCGGAGAGGCCCGGTCCGCTCTGGCGTTCGAGGTGCTGTCGACGGAGCTGTGGAACGAAGACGAGGTGTTCAGCTACCGGGCGGAACGTGGGCTGCGCCTTCTGGACACCAAGGAGGCTCGACGACTGCTGTGGCAGCACCGGAGCAACCAAGCGCGACTGCCAGGATCTGATCCGACGCGCTGATCCGGGTGAACGCCATCGACAGTGGCCTCGCTCCCCGCCTGTCGGCCGTGGTTCGGACGGCCGGCTCGCCGGAGCACTGCCGCGAGCAGGTGCGCCGCCACACTGGGAGCCCGTCGGTGACCCGGCCACCGCAGGTCCGTCGAGCACCCGGCAGCCCAGCCGCCGTGGCCGACACCAGCGACACACCACGCAGCGCCACCGGTTGGTAACGTGACGGCGACACCGACCGGTCGGCGTCGATGCCCTGGGGAGGGTCAGGCATGTGGGCGGACGAGGCCGCGCTGGACGAGGCAACGCGCCGACTCGACGGCTGGGAAGCGTCCATCGCGAACCGGGCGGCCCAGGCCAAGGAGCTGGCTTCGCGGGTGCAGGCGATGAGGGGCACGGCGACCAGCGCCGATCGGACGATCCAGGTCACCGTCGACGCGTCGGGCCTGCTGGTCGACCTGCGGCTGGACGAACGCACCCGACAACACTCCGCGACGCACACCGCCCGACAGATCCTGGACACCACCCGAGCTGCGCACGCCGACCTGCTGAACAGGATCACCGAGGCGACCACGGCCATCCTCGATGACGAGGATCCGACCGCGGCGGCGCTGGTCGAGTCGTACCGCCGCCGGCTGGATCCCGACCGGGACACACCGGATGCCCGGCGCTGACGGCATCCAGGTCGACCCCGACGACCTGACCCGCCACGCCGCACGCCTCGACCGCCGCGCCGACAGCCTCGACACCGCCCGCCAGGCCGGCCAGCACGTCCGGTTAAGTGCCGAGGCGTACGGGCGGCTCTGCGCGATCATGCCGGTGGTGCTCGACGGCCTCCAGCAGACCCTGGTCCAGGGCATCGGCACCGCGGCCGGCTCGGTGCGCGACACCGCCGACAGACTGCGGACCGGCGCCGAGCGCTACCGCGCCTCCGACGCCCGGGCCGAGCAGGCCTTGCAACGGATACGGGACAACCGGTGACCACCAACCCGCTGGTCGCCTCGGCCGTCCACACCCCGCCCAGCGCCTGGGCCGGCATCTGGATCTGCGAGGACATCGAGCTCATCGCCCAGGGCGTCCGCAACGGCAGCTGGATCGACGGCACCCTCGGCGTGGTCAGCGCCGGCCTGGACGCCCTCGCCTTCGTCTCCGATCCGGTCGGCGCGCTGCTCCAGTACGGCATCGCCTGGCTGATCGAGCACGTCAAGCCGCTCAGCGAGGCACTCGACTGGCTCGCGGGCGACCCGGCACAGATCACCGCCCACGCCCAGACCTGGCGCAACGTCGCCGCATCGCTGCGCAGGGAGGCCGCCGAACTGGCCGCCGCCGTCCGCACCGACGTCGCAGGTTGGGGTGGCGGCGCCGGCCCCGCCTACCGGGCCTGGGCCGCCGAGCAGCAGCAGGCCATCGGCGGGCTGGCCCAGGGCGCCGACACCCTCGCCGCCATCACCGAAGGAGCCGCCGGCCTGGTGGCCGCCGTCCGGCTACTGGTCCGCGACGCCATCGCCACCTGCGTCTCCCGGCTCATCGTGTACGCCGGCGAACTGGTCGTCACCGGCGGGCTCGCCGCGCCGCTAGTGGTGGAGCAGGTGACGACGTTGGTGGCGTCGTGGGCGGCGCGGATCGCACGGCTGCTGCGGGGGCTGCTGGCGAGCCTGCGGCGGCTGATGCCGGAGATCCGGCGGCTCGGCGACCTGATCGAAAAACTGAAGCAGGCGCTCAACCGGATCGCCGGGATAGGCCCCTCCGATCGCATGGGGAGACGCCGGGACTGGGCGAACCCGGAGGACCGACCGATCGCACCGCAGCGACCACCAGACTCGCTCCTGCCCGCGGGCGACCCGGTGTATCACACGAACCATTCCACGGTAATTGGGTACGACGCGAGAACGATGCGCAACATGGAGAAGGTTCTCCCCCTTGAAGGCCACCATGATGTCGTCGTACATGGCACCGACAAGGGGTTCTTCGTCCCCGGTAAGGTCTCTGCCGCAGGCGATGACATGAACGGGGTTCCGACCAGTGCGGCACAGATCGTCATGGCGCTCAAGGAGAACCCTGCCTACGGCGGAGGGCCCGTCCGGCTCGTTTCCTGCAACTCCGGGGCGATCGACCCGAAGGCGCTCAACTCCGTGCCGCTCGCCCAACAGGTCGCCGACGAACTCGGCGTCAGCGTGGTGGCCCCAACAGAAAGGGTGGGCACGAACCGGTGGGCGGCGGAACCGGAGCGCCCCACCGTGGCCGACGGGGGCACATGGGTGACCTTCGAACCGAGGAGACAATGATGAAGACTGTCGGCTTCTTCCGCGAACTCGGACCGAACCCGGTTGAGGTCTACGCGGAGAGCATCCACGACCATCTGGACGGCACGCCACTACCGGACGCCGCTCTGGTGATCCAGTATCTGCGCGCCGGCCACGACCTGATCGACGTGATGGGGGCCGAGTCAGACGTTCTAGGCAGTGAGAAATTCATCATCGGTGGGGCGTCGGTGATGACCGACGGCGAATGGATCTGGCGCGAGGACCTGCGGTTCTACGTGGCCACCTACCATGTGGGTCTTCCCGAGGATTTCCTAGCCTCCGTGCGGGCCAACAACTATCGGGTTCCCACCCTTCAGATCGAGGAACTCCGTGCGGCCAGCATAGAGGCGATGCGCATCCTCGGATTCCACCAGGCCCCGTTCCCTCCGCTCGCGTGAGAGCGAACCGGCGCCGTCCCGGCTTCCCGTCACTCGTCGGCGCCACGCGCACGGGTGCGGGTCATGGCGGACGTATGGCCACCGAGCTTTCAGGCCGGTACACCGTTGAGTACTTCGACGGGCGGGCCGGAAGCCTGGTTTTCGCTGGGTTGCAGGACGGACAAGCAACCGCAGCCAGCGCTCGTCCGCCCTCACCGACGCAAGCTGCGGGAGCACTCGCCGTCGTGGCCGTCGCGGAGCACGCAGCGCCGACCACCCGGCAGCCGCACGTCGCAGAAGACCCGGTGCCGGAGGAACTGCCGGTCCTCCTCGGAGACGGTGGTCTCCCCCGGGTCGGTCGTCGGCAGCACGGACATCCACCGGCCGACGACCCGGGCCAGGCGCTGCGCGGCGGGCAGGTCGGCGGCGACGACCGGCAGGTGGATCACGTACCGCCGGGTCATCGGGTTCGGACCCGGTCGGTGCCGGCCTGGTCGGACTGCCAGGCACGCAGCGCCAGCTTGATCCGTGCGGTCTCGCGGCGGCTCTCGGCGAGGGCGTCGTGCAGCGCGGCCATGTCGACGGCGACCCGGTCGAGAAAGGCGTAGACGTCGTCGGGATCCAGGCCACGGCGTCCGAACCGGGTCAGCGGAAAGTGGCGCTCGCGCACCTGCCACGGCAACAGGCTGAGGTATGCCCGAGAGCGGTAGGTCGTTCCGCCGTTTTCCGGAAACGGCCTCTGATTGCGAATGCTCATCTCCATTTACCTTCCTGTCGTGGAAGGGGTGGGTCCGCCCGTCCTCCCCGTACGGGCGGACCCACCCCGCCCGAACACCGCAGCTTCACTCAGCGGTACGGCATCCGGGCTGCTCAGCGAGGGTGCGGTGGGGAAGCACGGTGGCCGGTCCGGGAGGACTGGTCCCGGCCGCCGTGCTGTCGTCATCCTGTGACGCTTCGCAGGGCAGCGCAACGTCTGGCAACGCGATTGATCGGAGCCGAACCGCTTTTCTTCTCCGGACCGCTCAGCAGTTACAGGAACGCGTCGCACCATGTTGCGAGCTGGAATTCGACGTGGCGGAGATGAGTTTTGTGAGCCACTCTCCAACCCGTTTCCCTCCGTCGTCGACGAAGGGCACCAGGATCTGCTCGACCTCGACGGCCGACGCCGGCCGCTCCGTAGGCTCCTTGGCGAGGAGGCAGAACAGGAGGTGGGCCAGGTCGTCCGGCACGTCCGAGCGGTGCTCGGTGACGATCGGGATCGGCGAGTGCAGGTGCCGGCGCAGCATGTCGAGGGTGTTCGCGGCCTCGTACGGCGGTTTTCCGGCGAGCATCTCGAAAAGGATGCAGCCCAGTGCGTAGAGGTCGGCGGCCGGTCCGACCGGATCGCCTGCGGCCTGCTCGGGCGCAAGGTAGGCCGGTGTGCCAAGTGTGCGGCCGGTGGCGGTGAGGCGGGAGGTATCGGCCGTGCCGAGCAGCGCGGCCACCCCGAAGTCCAGAACCTTCACCACGCCCGACGGCGCGATCATGACGTTCTGGGGCTTGAGGTCGCGGTGCACGAGCGATGCCGCGTGGGCGGCCGAGAGCACGCCACAGATCTGCGCGGCGACCGACGCCGCCTCGGCCACGGAGAGCTGTCCCTGCTCCGCGATGTGGTCGGCGAGGACGATCCCACGGACCAACTGCATGACGAGGTAGAGATCTTCGCCGTGCTCACCGAGGTCGTGCACGGCGGGCACGCCAGGGTGCTCGAGGCGGGCCGTCGCTTTCGCCTCGCGCCGGAACCGCTTGACGGCAGTCTCCCGCTCGTCCTGCGGTATCTCCAGCTTCCGGAGGAACTTGATGGCCACCGGCCGGTCGAGTCGCTCGTCGAGGCCGGCCCAGACCTGCCCCATCCCGCCGCGCCCGATTGGGTAGGTCAGCTCGTAGCGGCCCCCGATGCGGTCCCCCACCTGCACGAACGCCTCCCCGTAGTCACCTGCTCCGTCCCCGCCTCAACGAACCCGATGATCACGGTAGTCGTCGCTGTACGAGCCGGCTGGTGAGGAACGGGCTAGGCGTACCGTGCCAGAACACCGCCAACTGGTCGCGGGGACGGGTGGCGGCGACGAAGAGCAAAGAACGGTCCCGCTGGCGCTCACGCTGGTAGCGCTTCGGGTCGGTGTCCCGGTACCGGCTGATCATCTGCCGGGGCACGAGGCCGTCGCTGACCCCGGCAATGATCATGCGCTGGTATTCGAGCCCCTTGAACCGGTGCATGGTGCCGACGTGGACGCCATCGCTCCGCTTCGGGCCGTCGGGCCCGATCTCCACCGCCGGCACCCCGTCGGCCTCCAGCCGACTGATGACGTCCACAGCGAATTCCCTCGTTGGCACGCAGATCGCCACGGAGCCGTCGGTCGGGCCGCCCCAGTCGCGCAGTTGCTCGGCGATGAGGTCCCTTTCCTGCGACCAGGTCGGTGCGCCGCGAAAGACCGGGTGTGCTCCGCGCAGCAGCGAGCGGTAGCCGGCCAGGTCCTCCTCACCGCCGTCCAGGTCGTCGTACACCTCGCCCGTCATGATCTGAAGGGCGTCGGCCAGGATCTGCCGGGTGGTGCGGTAGCTCAGGGTCAGTCGGGACGATCGGCCGCGGATGTTGACGCCCAGGCTGCTCAGCGTCACATGGTTCTCGTAGATCCGCTGGTGCGTGTCGCCGGTGAGGAACATGTCGTCCGGGCCGGGAACGACCATGGCGCGCAACATCTTCCAGTGCGCGGCACCGAGGTCCTGCGCCTCGTCGACGACGATGTGCCGGTAACGCGGACGATGGAATCCGCCGGAGGATCCGCCGCCGGGGGCGCTGTCGCCGGACGCGGCCCGGTCCATCTCGAGGCGGGCAGCCCGCTGGGCCACCTGGTGCCAGGTCCAGACGCCCTGTCCCTCGAGCCAGGTGGTGAAGCGCTCGGTCAGCTGCCAGATCTGGTCGCGTTCAACGCGGGTCAGGCTGCGACCGCGGTTGGGGCGACGGGCCTTGAAGTAGTCGGTGCGCGAGTTGAGCACCTGGCCGAGGATCACCTGGGTCCACTCGGCGGCGAGGAACTCCGCGTCCCAGCCGGACGCTCCGGTCTCGATCAGGAACTCGCTCCACAGATCGGGGACCCGGTTGTCGTCGACGACCCGCCGGCTGCCGCCCGCCTTCGCCTCGGTCACCACGCGGCTTGCCAGCCGGTCGATGTTGACGATGTCGACCCGGGCCACCAGTTCCTGCCCGCCGAGGGCGAGCAGCCGGGTACGCAGGTCGGCGGCGAGGTTGCGGTTGAAGGTGGTGAGCAGGATCGGTCGGTCCGTCCCGGGCGGCAACTGCCGGGCGAGGTGCGCCACCCGGTGCAGCGCGACGATCGTCTTCCCGGTGCCGGGTCCGCCACCGACCCGGGCAGGGCCCTTGTACTGCTTTTCCACCAGCTTGCGCTGCGTGGGGTGCAGGAAGATCTGCCACCGCTCGAAGGCCTCGCCGATGATCGCCTGCAACGCCTCGTCGTCCGAGGTGACCTGCGTGGCGGGACGTTGCACCGCCGCCTCGAAGTCGTCCGGGTCGACCGGGTCGTCGGCTCGTACCGGGTCGGTGACCTGCTTGAGCACCTCGTCGTAGGGCGTGCCGTCGAAGAGGGCGAAGAGCACGTCGGTGGTGAGCTGGGGTGCCCGGTCGAGCAGCTCCAGCAGTTCGGTCTCGCCGGTGAGTTCGCGGATCTGCGGCAGCAGTGGCTCGGAGACGCCCAACTCCAGCAACTGTGCGTCGGTGTAGGCGTCGAAGAGGGGCTTCCGCGTGGGCTCCGGCTCAACCTCGGGGGGCACGACCCGGCCGACGATGCTGTCGCCGACCGGTGCCAGGTCGACGACCTCGATGCCGCCGGTCACCCGGTTGATCCGGTACGCGTAGCGCGACAGGTCGTCGTACACCTCGCCACGGTGCTTGACCGCGACGAGCAGGTAGTCCCGCTCGGCGATGTGCAGGAGCAGCGCGCGGTAGTCCCTGTTGACGCGGGCGGACATCAGCCGGGAGTCGCCGTTGAGCGACTTGAGGCTGAGGCCGGGGTTGTCCGGGTTGTGCCGGAACTTGTGCATGAATTCGTAGACCGCGCCGATGTCGGCGCGGGTGAGCTTCATGACCTCCTTGTCGGCGCGGTCCAGCATCCGCAGCGTGGCTCCGGTGTTCATCGGCTCTCTCCCCCGTTCGCGGCAAGCTGCGCCACCAACTCCTCGACCGACCATTCCCGCGCGGTCCGCGCGTGCCAACCCGCCTCGGCGTACGCCCGGTCCCGGTCTGCTGCCTCCGGGTCGCCGGGCGGACCGGTGAGGACGACGGCGATGCGTCGATCTGGCCAGGCGAGCTCGGCGGGCCACGCCTGGTCGCCCAGTTCGTAACCGACGATCGGCGCAGGGAGGTTCTGTTGCGCGAGCTGCCGCACGAGAAGCTCCAGCGTGGTCTCGTCGCGGTCCATGTACTGCACCACCTCGCGCCAGGGCGACTCGTCGTCGACCGGGTCGGATCGGGTCGTCGCCGGTTGGGACGCGACGCCGAGCCAGGTGGCCGTCTCCTCGTCGAGCGGCAACGCGCGCCGCGTCAGGGCGAGTCCGGTGCCTTCGGTGACGGCCATGGAGGCGGGATCGAAGGCGTCCAGGGCGGAGAGCGCGAGCTGGCCGGCGTCGCCGCCGCCCCCGGTGAGGAACTGGATGACGTTGCCCCAGGTCAGCCACGCGGCCCAGCGCTTCTTGTGCCCGTCGCCGGCGACCGCCGCGGGCCGGTCGTCGATCACGGTGAGCGCCGAGAAGGTCGGCAACGGCCTGCTGCGCCCGTCGACGACGACGGTCATCGGGCAGTCCGCGTTGTCCCGGGAACGGGCGACCATGATGTGGCGCGCGGTGGTCGCCGGCATCGGCTCTCCGCGCAACGCGGCCAGCAGCCGCTGCGCCACTCCGCTGGAATCGGTGCCGCTGTTCTGCTCGGCCTGCTTCAGCATGCCCCAGACCGCCGCTTCCGCCCGCCGCTGCCAGCGGGTCAGGTCCGGATCGGCGAGGAAGCGCATCAGCTGGTCGACGGGGTTGACCCAGACGGTGTCCTCGAGCTCGTCCGGGTCGGCACCGGGAAGGAACCTCCGGTAGTTGTCACGGGCTGCCTGCTTGCAGACACCGCCGTACGGCACCCACCGGCCGTGTCCCTCCGTGCTTCCCCAGGTCTTGACGTCATCCCAGGTGGCAGCGAAGACCAGGTAACCGTGCGCCCGCAGCCGGGCCCGCTTCTCGGCGTCGTCGGCGAGCCGGTTGTGTTGGGCGGTGGCGTGGTATTTGAACCCGTCGAGGTAGACCGCCACCTCGGGCGACGGCGCGTCGAGGCGGGTGAAATGCACGTCGGGTCGCGTGCCCCGCACCGTGTTCTGCAGCTTCATCTGCCAGTGCGTGAGTTTCCGCCCGCCGTCGCTGACGAAGCGCAGGTCGGCGATCCGGGCGCCGTCGTGATCCCGGCGCCGGTCGATGCGCAGCCCGGAGCCCGGCGTCTCGCCGAGGGCCAGTAGCTTGGTCAGGAACTGCAACTCCAGCTCGCTCTCCACCTGGTGGATCAGCGAGATCTCGTCGGTGCGGGTGCCTTCCTCGACGTCCCACGTGTCGAGGAGCTTGTCGAGCATGCCCAGCGCCTCGTCCCGGCTCATCAGGGCGAAGTGTTCGTTGCGGGCGTAGCGCAGCAGGCAGCGGTGACACACCGGCTTCGCCTCGTGCCGGCAGTCGCAGTCGGCGATCCGTTGTCGGGCCAGCTCCAGCACGGTACGGAACTCCTGCGACCTGGCGAGGCGGTGCAGGTATCCCGTGCCCTGCGGCTGGGTGTCGTAGACGACCACGAAGTTGCGGGTGCCGTCGCTCTGCCCGTCGGGCATCGTGGCCGCGACGGTCTCCAGGTGGGCGGGCTCGCCGCCGTACTTCGCGGCGATGCCGAGGCGGACGGCGGCGGCGAAGGACAGCAGCCGCTCCTGCACCAGGGCGGTGGCGGCGGGGATCAGGATGCGCAGCGCCTCGGTCTCCAACTCGTGGGCCAGGATCAGGTCCACGTGGGTGTCCGGCGTCGCCGCCGAGCGCCGGTACGCACACCAGGGCCGGTGATGCTCGGCGCCTGGCCCGACGGTCGCGCCGGAGGCCTGGGCGGCGAGCTGCTGGCCCGCCGTCGGGAGACCGTCCACGGTGGTGCCCCCGCACGAGGTGCAGGTGTGGAACCGGTTGATCCGCACCTCGGCACCGGCGAACAGTTCCGCCGCCCGGTCGTAACGCTGGGCGCCGAGGTTGAAGTGGCGGATCATGGCATGCCGGGTGTAGTCCACGCCGAAGGTGTCGTGGGCGTGCCGCCAGGACGAGTCGACCCTGGCCGGGTCGATGTCGACCGCGATGGTGCTGGCGTAGAAGCGGCGGTTCCGGTCGTCGCTGTCGTCGCGGATCCGCGCGTCGTCGCGCTTGTCCCGGCTGTAGACCCTGGTCGGCCGGAGCACCTGGAACAAGCGGCCGTGGTCGGCGATGCCCCGGTCGTCGCAGCGCGGACAGGGGCTGGTGTCCTCCTTGGCGAGGTGGGTGCGGACGTGACCGCACTGGGCGCAGACCCGCCACTGCTCGTACGCGGGCCGGTCGACCGGGCCCACGTCGAGTCCGGAGATCTCGTGTTGGTAGCCGCGCACGTAGTAGCTGTTGCCGGGGGCGATCTCGACGAGGGCCTGGCGGGCGGGGCGGGCGTACTCCCGCAACTCGCTGTGGAAGCGGCGATCCCCGTCGATCTGCTCCTCCCAGGTGAGGGTGGCCTCGAGATCGGTGCGGGTGTCGATGAGGGCGTAGTTGGGCAGCAGACCGAACTCGACGAGGGTGCCGTGTGCGGCGGCGCCACCGACCTCCCGCAGCCGCCGGCGGACGGCGAACTCCTCCGCCTTCAGCATCCTGATCTCACGGGCGTGGTCCGGGTCGCTGGCCACCAGGGTGCCCCGTGCCGCCGCGATCTCCCGCAGCCGGCGCCGCAGGTCGGACAGATGGGCCTCCCATGCCTCACTGGCTTCCTTGGCCCGGTGCACGATTCCGTCGGCCGCGAACTGGCGAAGCTGCTCGGCGGCCTCGGGCAGGATCTTGTCGCCGAAGAGCGCCAGGAAGTCCGCCACCAGTCGGACGCCGTCGCGACGGCCGGCATCGACGAGGGTGGCCAGCCAGCCGCTCGGGCCGAACAGGACGTGCGCCCGGCGGGGCATCGGCAGCACCCCGGCCAGCCGGCCCCGGGCGGCCACGTCGATCAGGTGGGCGAGGTACTGGCGGCGCAGGATCTCCACGGCGGACAGAAAGCAGCCGGGCGGGACGATCTGCCCGGCGATCATGTCCCTCGGCTCGGTCAGGTAGTAGCGGTCGCGGTCGGAGCGGCCGACCAGGGTGAGCACGAGCGCGTTGCCGCTGCGGCGGCCGGCGCGGCCGGCCCGCTGCACGTAGTTGGCCGGCCCGTGCGGCAGCGACGCCAGCACCACGGCGGAGAGCGCCCCGATGTCGATACCCATCTCCAGGGTGGGCGTGCACGAGAGCACGTTCGGGTCCTTGTAGCTGCGTCCCTCGCGGAACTGCCGCTCCACGGTCTCCCGCTGGGCGCGGGTGAGCATGCCGGTGTGTTCGCCGGTGACCACCCGGAAGACCCGGCTCTCCAGGTACAAGCGCCGGTAGTAGTCGTCGGGCGCGGTGTCGTCGTGCACGGCGCGCAGCCGACCCCGACAGCGGTACTGCCGGCACGGCTGGCCGATCCAGTCGCCCACCCGGTCCGGGTGCTCGGTCTGCTGCCAGTGGCAGGTGTCGCAGCCGACACCGGCGCGTACGGCGTCGGCGTCGGAGAGCCGGGTGACCCGCAGGTGGCCGGGGAGCACCCCGTACACCGTGTTGCCGTCGTCGGTGTCGGCGGCGGCGACGATGCCGGCGGCCGCCAGGGCCGGCAGCAACCGGGAGAGGTAGCCGGCGGTGTCGCCGGGGTCGAGGCCGAGGCAGCGCGAAGTCCAGTCCTGGTACCAGTTTCCCCGTGCGGTGAGCACGTCGAACTCCGAGCGGGTCTTCGGCGTCGCCAGCAGGAAGGCGGGCGCGGACAGCCCCTTCGGGAACGCCGGCATGCCGGCGGGCCGGCCACCCCAGACCTGCCACCGGGTGCCGCCACGCCGCAGGTACGGCACCAGCCACTCGTGGTAGACGGCCCCCCGGGCTCGCAACCGCTCCAGCAGGCCCCGCAGGAACGCGAGGTAGCGAGCGGCGTCGGGTGGTGTTACCCCGAGCTGACCGGCGCCCGTGAGGTGCACGTCCCGGCAGATCGCGGCCGCGGCGGCCGGGTCGTCGAGGGTGACCTGGACGGCCATGCTACGGGTCAGCTCCAGGGTGCGGCCCTGACGGGAGCGCAGGCCGGTTTCCATCACGGTGGCGAAGACGAGGCGCTCGGCGATCAGCGTCCAGGTCTCCCGGCTGCCGTTGTGTTCCCCGGCGAGCAGGCTGTCGACACCCGGCTGGTCGTGCAGGTCGGGCGGCACGACTGTGGAAAGGACGGCCGGCTCGGCCGCCGCCTCGATCATCCGTACGACGAGGTCGTCCAGCCCGATCGTCTCCCCCGGGCTGAGCTGGTCGGCGAGCAGGGACCGCAGGCTGAACGCGTACGACCGGTTGGCGACGAAGCCGGCGCGGTGCGCGGCGTCCTGTACGGAGTCGTTGAACAGCAGGGTCTTCTTCTCGGCCTCGTCGAGTTCGCCGCCGGTGAAGAGCTGGGTGATCGCCACCGAGGCGAGGGTGGCGAGGCCGGCGCCGAGGAAGCGGATGCCGTGGTCCAGCTCGCAGGACGGGCAGCGGTCCTTCTCCGCCGCGTCGACGGCGGTGAGGTCGCCGAGCACCACGATCGCGTCGTCGCTGTGCTCCCGGTCCTTCTGCGGGTCGAAGGGGCGCACGCGGCGGCCGTACTCCAGCACCAGCAGGCCGGCCGAACGCTGTCGTACCTCGTCGTCGGTGGCCGCGATCAGCGCGCGGACGCGGCGCTTGTCGCGGCCCACGCTGGCCCGGTAGATCTTGTCGGGGTCGGTCTCCAGTTCCTGCGGGTCCTTTTCGGGCGACAGCGCCATCCAGCCGGACCGGCCGCAGTGCCGGCAGTAGACGGCCGGCAGCCGAGGGTGGCGGGTGTCGGCCACCACGAGGTCGGCTTCGGCGGCGTACGGGTCCAGCTCGCGGGGTGCCTCGCCGTACCAGCCGAAGGCCGCCTGGTGGGAGGCGCCGCGCAGCAGCCGGGAGACGGCCCGGACCCACAGGTGGGTCTCGATGTTGAGCAGCGGCCGGTCGGGGTCGTCCGGGTTACGGGCCACCGACAGCAGGCCGACGAAGCGGGCGAGGGCCCGTGCGGTGATCTCGGGGCGGGTCTTCATGGCGCTGCCCCACCCGGTGGCGTTCTTGCGGGGCAGCACCTCGATGATCTCGTCGAGGGTGCGCGGCGCCGAGCCGAGGGAGTCGAGCACCGCCTTGGTCAGGGGATGGCGCCGCAGCAGCCCGCCGAGGCGGGCCGGGTCGAACAGGCACGCCTCGCCGAGCACCAACTCGGCCACCTCGGCCATCATCCGCTGCGGGTCGCGGCCGTCGACGGCGACGATCTGCTCGGGGGTGGGCAGCGGCAGGCTGAAGTCCTGGTGGCTGATGAACTCGCCCGAGGCGTAGCGGTCCTCCCCGACCAGGGACGCGGCGTCGAAGGCGACACCGAAGACCTGCTCGGCGACCTCGCGGATCGCGGCCCGGCCGTCCCGTCCGCCGCCCTCGCCGAGGGTCGCGGAGGTGGCCACCGGGCAAATCGGCCCGAGCGGGCGGCCCGGCTCGTCGAGCCCGAGCGCGGCGGCGAGGCGGCGCAGCAGCATCGCCACGTCGGTGCCCTGCGCGCCGTCGTAGGTGTGGAACTCGTCGAGCACCACGTACGCCGGTGCGGCGTCCTGCCACAGCGGCAGGTCGTCGGCGCGCTGGAGCAGCAGGTCCAGCATCTTGTAGTTGGTGATCAGGATGTCCGGCGGGGTGCGCCGCATCTCGGAGCGCTTGGTGAACACGTGCCGGTACTCGATCTTCGCGACGTCGCCGATGTAGAGGCCGGCGGTGACGCCGGCGAGCGCCGGATCGGTGAGCAGTTCGTTGATGCGCTGCGTCTGGTCGGTCGCGAGGGCGTTCATCGGATAGAGCAGGATCGCCTTGATCCCTGCCCTGCCCTGCTGCCGCTGGCGGCGGCAGTGGTCCAGCACCGGGATCAGGAACGACTCGGTCTTGCCGGAACCGGTGCCGGTGGTGATCAACGTCGGCTCGGCCGCCCTACCCCTCGTCGACAGCCGGGCGAACGCGCGCGCCTGGTGCGACCAGGGGGTGAAATCGGCCGGCGCCCAGTCCAGGCCCGCCCGCCAGCCGCCCTCCGCCGTGCGGAAGGGGGTGCGGATCCGCAGGTACGGCCCGCGGAAGATGCCCTGCTCCGGATGGGAGAGGAAGCCCTCCAGCCCTTGGCGTACGCCTTCGTCGGTTAGGCCGAAGGTGGTGGTGAGGTACTGGGTGAGGGTCCGGCGCAGGGTGTCGGCGGCGATGGTCGGCCTCATGAGCGGATCACCCGGGGCATGCTACGTCAGCATCCACTGTGGTGCGCCGACGACAATCCTTAGGGGATCACGAGTCGGGTTCGCGACAGACGGGCTTGCCCAGCACCGCCTAGGCTGCGACGACTTGAGACCAATGGACGGGCGAATCATCCGTGACCAATATGAACAGCACGGGTCAGCATATTTGCCGCAACTGCGGCGTGATCTGCGTCCGAGATGCCGGCGGTTGGGTACACCCGGAGCCGTGGTGCACGCTCAAGGCAGGACGAGTCTGTGATCAGGCGCAGCCCCTGCGCGAGGCCACGTCCCAGGAAGCCAAGCGCGGCGCCATGCAGCTCATCAGACGCGACCGATGGATGAGGGAGGAGCAGCTCCAACAGCTTGCGGTGCCGGCGGGCAGCGACGTCGAGGTAGCGATCGTCGGGTGCTACCAGCTCCACCCGACCGCTCACGAGCATCCACGTGGCTGGGGCTACCTGGCCAGCGACGGCCACTACGGCTTTGGCGCTACCACTACCCGCCGTCGTTTCGACGGCGACGGAGAACTGGCGGCGGAGGCGCGGAGTCTCTTCTGGGCCCTTCGGAAACTGGTGCCCTCGTACCATGTGACGGTCGTAACGGACTATTCAGAGATCGCCGACATGGTCAACGCCTGGCGGGCCGGCGACGTGACCGCAGCCCCCCGGGGCTACGACCGGTCCGACCGCCCTTCGGGCCGGGAGGCCAAGCTCATGTACATCGCTGCGCGCGTGCACCGGTACGCCGATGCCATCCACGTCCGACTCGTGGACGACTACACCGACACGAACCTCGGCCGAGGTGCGGACCAGCTTTCTCTCATCGGGTGGCAGTGGTGCGCCGGCGAAATGACGAAGACCATGGCCCATGAGCTGGCCCTCGCGAATGCCAGTACGACCCTCAACGTCGATCCCCTCATCGTGCCGCGGCAGGTGGCGACGCCGGATGAGGAGGAACACGAGCCCGGCCAGCAAGAAGAGCCAGATTCAGCGGATTTCCAGCCCCTTACGTCGCCGCAGAGCGGGAGCGCGAGTATGTCAGCCAGTTCGTCCCGGAGCCGTCGGGAACTTCTTATCAACGGCCGTAGGGTCCGCATCGCCGACCTGATAGACGCCAGGCTTCTCGCGCCAGGCACCGAGCTGACCTACCAGCAGCGCATTGGCGAGACACCCCACCGGGCAACAGTCACGGCGCGCGGGCAACTGCGGCTTCGTGACGGCCGGGAGTTCGACACCCCATCCCGGGCCGCCGCCACGGTTGCCGGTGTCCGTGCAGTTCCGGGTTGGGCTGTCTGGCACGTCCAGCCCGGCGGCCAGACGCTGCACCAGCTCCGGCTCAAGCTACTCAAGGACGTCACCGAGGAGGTGACTTCGGACCAGACGCAGGAGGAAGCAGAGGCGGTGCGGCGCCGCTTCAGCGCTCTCGAGGAGGCCCGCACTGAAGCTGAGGCTGGCAAGCCTCGGACCCTCACCGTGCGCGAGTTCATCAAGTACTGGAGCCTGCATGACCGCGATCGGGCGGCCAACGTGCAGATCGACGCGGACCTCGCGAACCACGGCCTCACGACGGTGCCCGACTTCCGCGCAGTCAGCCTGGACAAGACGATCCGGATCGTAGCGCTACCGGATGACGGGACAGCCGACACGGAGGCGCCAACCGACGGAGGCAAACCGACGCCCTCAGACATCAACGAGGAGAGCGTCGACATCGGCCTCACCCTGGGCAACCTGCTGCCGGGCGACATGTCCCTGGTCTCGGTTCCGCCCACGGCGTCGTTCGAGAGGGCCATCACCGCCATGCAGGTGGACGACTTCTCCCAGCTCGCCGTGCTGGCCGACCCACACACCCTGGATGGCGCCGTGACCTGGGAGTCAATCGCTGCGGCGAGACACCGGGACCGGGCCGCCACCTTCAGCGACGCCATCGACCGCCGGGCACGGGAGCGGGTGTTCGACTACGACACCCGGCTACTCGACGTGTTGGAGACGCTGCAACAGGACGGCTTCATCTTCGTCCGCGATGATCAGAAGAAGATCAGCGGAATCATCACGGCCGCAGACGTCGTCCGCAAGTACGACGACACGGCCACGCCGTTCTTTCTAATCGGCGAGATCGACCAGGAGCTACGGCATCTTCTTCAGAACACGTTCGACGAAGAGACGGTCCGCCAGGCGTGCGTGTCGGCCAAGCTCAACTTCAAGTCGTTCGACTCGATGTCCATCGGTCAGTACCAGGCCGTACTCGACAATCCGGAATGCTGGAAGCAGCTCGACTGGCCGCTCGATCGCAAGACTTTCATCGCACGCCTCGACGAACTGCGTAAGGTGCGGAACAACGTCATGCACTTCAACCCGGATCCGGTCAGGCCCACCGAAGTGCGGAAGCTACGTAACTTCCTCCGTCTCATCCGCCAGTACGGCGGCCGATGACCCACACGTTCCAGCTCGACGGTGAGACGTACCGGCTTGACGCCGACGCGGTCCGTGCCGGGCTGAAGTACCAGGTTCGCGAGGACGTCCGTGACCACTGGGTGGAGGTCGACGGTGAGCGGTGGCCCGTGAAGCAGGTGTTCGGGGCTGCCCTCGGTCTTCGCCGGAGCGCGTTCACCTCGCACATCGCTCTCCGGCAACTCCGAGCCGTCGGCTTCACCACCAGCAGACTTCCCGCCAAAGGTGCGCACGGTGACGCCGGCCGGACGACGTCCGTTCCTTCAGATGCCGGGGCAGACCCCACGGAGGCGTTCGCGACGCTGCTCGCCTTCATCGCCTCGGCCGATCTGACCGGACGCATCGCCGCCCTCGAAGCTGACATGGACGGCGCCGATCGCTCGGCCGCGGCGGACCTTGCCAAGGATTCCGGCTTGGATCTGGATCTCCTGCTCGCCGCACTGCTCGTGCGCAAACACGCCGGCCGACTCAGCGACATCATCCACGCTGCCGTGATCACGCAGGTCGTACCGCTGATCCTTGAGAACGGCGAGCGGGTGCTGCGCCGGCCGTCTCTGGCGGCTGGGAATGACCCGAGCAGGCCTTACGACCTGGAGACCGATCGCCGGGTCGCCGAGTTCAAGATGTCGGTCTGGAAGGGCGCCGACGCGATGCGCCAACGCGGCGCCTTCGCTGACCTGGTGCATCTCGCCCTGGACCAGTCCGGCCGGCGGGCCCAACTCTACGTTGCCGGGCCCCCGGCGATCCGCTTTTTGCGTTCCGCAAAAGGCTCCGCTGCTTGGGGTTTGAACCGGTCCTCGCCCGTGCTTCGGCAGCGGTTCGAAGAGCGGTTCGGTTCCTTGGACGTCCCGATCCGTGACTTCACCGCCGGGCCGGCGAAGCACGTCGAACTATTCGACCTGGCCAGCCTGCTGCCGGCGATCACCCCGGCCATCTCGTGACGACCGCGAGCCGAAGCGGTGCCAAAACACCGTCCCGACGATCCGAGGTGGGGCCATGCCGGCGCTGACCAATGAGGTGAAGAACACCAAGAGCCCGGTGGCACGGTGGCTTCGCACGACGTTTCCGCATCACCGGGACGTGCAGGCCGCCTACCGGGAAGCCGCCGGTCCTGCCCTGGTGCTGCCGTCCTCGGCGGTCGCGCTCGGGACGCAGGGTGCGGCCATCGACTGGTGGCTGCGGTTCCTGATCGACCCGGCACCCTCAGTCGGTCTTACAGCAGCGGGGCTTCGCTCGGGTCGCGCCCCCTGCGAACGGGCCGGCCTCGAACTGCTGCGCGACCTGGGTACTATCGACAACGGCGACTCGCTTGGACCAGTACGCCCGGCCCAGCTCACCGACCGTTCCGACGAGTGGTGGGCGCGGGTGTCGTACGCGCTGGCGCTGCTGGTGGAGTTGTACCGGGCACCCATGGTCGACGGCTCCCGGCTGATGCGGCTCGGCCCGGCCAGCCGGGCGGCGGACCTTCTGGCGTTGGCCAACGCCGAGGAGGTCGCCGACCTGATCGCGATGAGGGATCTCGCAGTCGAGCGACTGCTGCCTGCGCTGCCCTCCGGAGCGGTGACGACGGGGGCGACGTTCGACGGCAGCGCCGACATCCACGCCGACGCGGACCTCATCGTCGGCGGGATGCTGGTGGACTTCAAAGCCGGACAGGGCGGCCGGCCGCGCGCGAATGGCAGCCGGGCCACCGTGCTGCGCCGGGAGGATCTGGACCAGTTGCTGGGGTACGCGCTCCTGGACTACTCCGACGCGTTCGGGCTGCGCGCCGTGGGCGTCTACGCGGCGCGCTTCGGGCACTTCGTGTCGTGGCCGCTCGCGGAGCTCTGTACCCGCCTGGCGGGTCGGCCGGTCGACCTCGGTGCGCTGCGGCGGGAGTTCGCCCAGGTCGTACGGCTCGAACTGCCGGCTCATTGAAGCAAGTCAATCACGGCCCGGCTGCACAGCCGGACGTGGCTCGCCCAAACACCGCCAACCACCTCCTGAACCGTCAGAAGCGGCTGCCGCCGAAGGAGATGTCGCCGTGCACGTCACGCGCCTGCACGACGGACCCGCTGACGTCTTCGGACACCGTGTTCGTCACATTGCCCTGGTTGGCCGCGACGGTGGCCTCGACCTGGGCGAAGCGGGCACGAAACTCGGCGCCGAAGGCGGGATCGCTCAATGCCTCCTGTTCGAGAAGTGCGGCCGGGCGCCGCACCGTGTCCGGGGTGGGTTGACGGAGCGCGAGTTCGACGGCCTCCCGGCTGCCGCCTCCCGACGGAACCGCTGCTGAAGGTACCCGGCCAGTCCTGACACGGCCGACCGGACATTCGCCGCGAGTTCGGTGGTCGCCCAGGTGACCAGGGTCGTCGCCGCTGCGAGCATCAACAGGTCGTCCAACACCTCACCCTCAGCAGTGTCAACGCTCGGTTTCCGGGCACAAGCCCACTTTAATCCAGCCTCCTCGATGGTTACCATCGGTGTCCGCCCTCGGGGACGCCTGGCAGCTCGCCTGACGCTGGACCATCTCGCGAGGGCGCTGGTCGCGCCGGGCGCCCCGAGGAGGCGCGCCAATGGGGGCGTGAGGCGGTCGCGCTGCTGGCCACGTTCCCCGACCCCCGTGCCGCGAGCCTCCGCACGCGCGTCGAGCAGTTTCTCCCGACGGAGTTCCGTTGACGAGATGCGCTGTGGCATGAACGTCACCCTGCCAGAGAACATTGACACTCTGGCACTTCTCGATGACCCTGTGTGTTCGGACCCGTACGGGTGATCGGCATCGGGGGTGGCCGGGTGGATCTCGACTCGCTCGTACGATCGCTCGGGCGCAAGTCGACGCTCACGGTCCAGTCCTCGGAGGAACTCGTCGCGGAGGTACGCCGGCAGGCCGAGAAGGTTGAGGACCGCGAGGCGTACCGGTATGCCAAGACGTTGTCCCCGGTGCCGATCGGCCCGGGGGTGCGTGCCAGCCCGGCGCAGGTGCTGCACGAGCTGGGCGTGGCCACGACGTTCCTGACCGCCTCGCCCCTGGCGCAGGTGGCCCGGCACTGGGCGCATGTGCGCTACTGCGCAACGCTGACCTCACGCAGCGGCTGCCTCGCACTGTCCCCGCACGCTGGCAACGTGGTCTACCACCACAAGGTGGCGCAGTCCGAGCAGTTGGGCATCGGGCTGGCGCTTACGGTCGCGAAGACGGTGCTGCGGCGGCAGCACCCGCACTGGGACTTCCACGCCGTCGACGCGGAGGTGGCGTTGAAGGCCGGCTTCCTTGACGGCGTCGGCGAGGTCGACACCGCGTCAAAGACCAAGAGGCGGCCGGACTACATCCTGCTTGGGCATCACAGCTCCGGCCGGCGCAGCGGCGTGAAGATCGTGATCCTGGAGTGCAAGGGCACCCACAAGTCGCCTACCTTCGCGTACGAGCAGTTGGCGCGTGCCGCCGCGCAGGTCGACGCGCTGCGGGTAGCCGGGCACCGACAGCCGTCGCTGATGGTGGCGTCGTACCTGAGCGGAAGCCGAATCACGTCGTATGTCCTCGATCCGCCAGGTGACGGCGAGCTGTGGTCCGGCGCGGACGACGACCTGGACGAGCTGCTGCGCGCGGCCCCCGACGACCAGGACTGGCGGGCCCGGCCCGCGGTCCCCGACGACGCGCTCGCCGTGCCGGTTCCCATCGACGGCGCTCCCTCGCCGGCCGACACGCAGGTGCCGCCCACCGGGGAGCCGCCGCCCGGAGCGCCCGACGTGTTCGACATCCCCGCCGAGCAACGCGGCTGGTTCACCCAGATCCTGACCCGGACGGCGGCGGCGACCACGCTGCTCTTCGCGGGTGACAACGCGACGGCCCGCGGCTATGCCACGCCCCGGCAGCGCGGGGAGCCGGCGGCGCCGGCGCAGGATGCCCTGTTTGAGCCGGAGCTGCCGTGGACGTCGAGCACCGCCCAGACGCTGCCGCTGCGCGACGGCCTGCGCGCCGAGGGCACCCGCTACCTCGCTCCGCTGCCCGGCGGCCGGACCCTCGAGGTGTTTCGGGGCGTGGAGAGCGGGCTGTACCGGCATCTCGCGGAGGGCCGGATCGGTGCGTACCTGCGGGCGGCTCCGCGCGTCTTCGACAGGTGGTCGGCGTCGCGCCGGCAGGGCGAGGTCTTCTCGCTGGGCCGCGACGGCACCGTCCTCGTCGTGCGCCCCGCCGACAAACAGCGTTGACACCTGCACGAAGCTGCCCGGCGCTGTCAACCGTTCGTTTCCCGGATGCGACGAATGGCCCTGTCGGAACGAGTCGGCTGCCGCCTAACATCGAATTTCCTGCATGCCGCGTAAGCCCACGCGAGACGTTTCGCGGCTGGTTCCTTGCGCAACAGAAGCGGAGGGCAGCGTGGTAACCAAGCGCACCATCAACGACTGGTACGCCAATGCGGAGGGGCGAGGTTCGAGCGATTTCCGGCACGACTGGGAGAACGACGACCTGCCCGACCGGACGCCCGATGTCTGGCTCGACCGACTTCAGTCCAAGGGTCGCGCCGCCACCACCAGTCCGGCGCGTCAACGCGCGCCCAGACCCGCCGCGGCGGGGGCCAGCCCGAATCGTCAGAGCAGCCTCAGGCAGCAGAACTTGGCGGATGCCGCCCGCGCGCTGAAGGCGCGAATGCGCGGTGTCAAGGACACGACAATCGCCCGGCACCTTGCGCAGAACGGCTGGCCCGCAGTCTCCGCCGCCCAGATCCGAGAGGCGCTGCGCGCCTACCCCGCACAGACCCGGAAACAGCTGACACCGAAAGGTCAATCGGCGCCGCGAGGAATCGAACCCGCCAAGAAGAAGCAGCAGTCCTACGGCACCATCACCATAATCAGTCCACCCACCGCGACCCGGAAGCCGACGGGCAACGACGGGGCCGTCCCTGTGCCACAGGCGCTCGTCAAGGCGGCTCACGCCGCCCATGCCTGGCATCCGCAGCTCGGCATCAAGCAGCTGACCAGGGAGGTACGCAAACTCGGCTGGCACGGAGTGACCCAGGAGCAGGTGCAAGCAGCGCTCCTCAAGCGCCCTCTTCCGCCGCAGAGCGGCCCCTCACTTCGCAGCGTGCCGGTTCCGGTCCCGGTGCCGCGTCCGGTCGAGCGCGCACCCCATCCGGATGCCTGCTTCGCGTGCGGGGTGGTCCCGTCGCTGCTGGGGATGTGCCGCTGCTCCTGAACCAGCGGCTGGCAGGCCCGCCCGACGTCGGCTCTCGACAGGCACGGCGCTGCGAGGCGCCTGCCAATCCTCGGGGTGCCTATTCGACGACGAAGGCACCGGCCAGGCCGACAACCGCGAGGGTGACGGCAGCGGCGAGCAAAAAGCGGTAGGGCCGCGGGTTCCGCACGGCGTAGGTGGACACCCCGAGCGCCCCGCCGACGATCGAGGCCGCGTACCACGGCAACCGCGTGGGAGTGACCTCACCGATGAAGATCATGTTGATGGCAACCACAGCGAAGAAGATGACCGCGTTGGCGATGGCCTGGCGCAGATTGCGGTAGGCCGAGCGTTGAAGCCTGCCGACCGACCGCTGGTAGGCCGTCATCGCCTCGGCGCGTTCCGCAGCCGATCCCGGCCGGCAAAGGGTGCGGCCGCCGGGCTTGCGCCCCCGACTCATGCCCGCGAACATACCAGCGAGGCGACGGTGCCACTGCCCTGCGTGACGCCACCGATCGTCTGGTTCGGACATATGATCCGGCACCGAGACGAGGGGACGGCGCGGCACCGAGTACGACGCGCAAAGCGGGAGTTACGCGACGCCGGCAGTGCCGACGGCCACGACGTCGACGGCCAACGGGAGGGACGGCGATGGACGTTGCGCTTCGGTGGAAGCTCGCCACACCGCTGATCGGGTTGACCCTGCTCATGGTCGTCCCGGCGGTGTTCGGCACCATCGCCTGGTGGTCGTTGGAGGGAACCGGCTACCGGGTGCTGAGCGTCGTCATCTGCCTCGTGCTCACCGCGCAGCTGGTCCTGGCGGTCTCCATCGGCGTCCGGCCGCGCAGCGACGTGCTGTGGATCAGGGTAGGACTGGTCATCCTCGGCATGCTGCTCGCCTGCGGGCTGGCCCGGCTCCGTAGCGAACTGTGACCCACCCGAATGGCACAAGCCCCAGCCGTACGCACCGCGGGTGCGCGGGCCGAAGCCGATTCCTCGGCGTCTGAGGCGCGGATCGTGGTTGGTCGAGCCCGATCTGTCGGCTGCCACTGTTCCTTGGGAAACAGATGCCATCAGGACGAGAGATGAACGGATGTCGCTGACCGACAGCATCAGTGACGACCTGCGCGCGATGGCCGCCGGTGTCGATACAGCGCAGCAGCAGGCTGCTGCGGCCGAACATGCTGTCGCGCAGATCGCAGCCCGGGCCGTTGCAGCGGGCTTCACGGGCGTCGCGGTGAGGCTGACTCAGGTACGCGAGTTGGTCGGACACGTCCGCGCACGCCTGACGACGGTCGGTGGAGTCCTGGACGAGGCCCCGCGCGTGGCCACCGCCATTGCGCAGCAGCCGTCTCCACAGGACACCGTCAGTGCACTCACTCGCTTGGCGGCGACCGTCTCAACGGTTGACGCCGCAGTGGTGGCGGCGGCAGCCGGCGTCGAGCAAGGAAGGCGACTCACCGCCGCGACGCTGCACGGAGGCCAACCCGGCCCCACACTGGCCCACCTACAGCGACTCGGCCAGAGTCTCACCACCATCAAGGCTCGAACCGGCGAGGCACGGCAACATGTCGAGGCGGCTCTGACGCAGGCCCGCCACATCGGTGGCCTGGGGACGATGACCCCGAGCGACGGCAGGGGCCGACCACCCGTACCCGATGTCACCGGGTCGCAGGGCACCGCGTCGCGGGGCGAGCAGACGCCTTCGCAGCTCGCCGACATCCCGGTCCCAGCCGACCCCACCTGGGCCCGGGTCGATCCCGCTGCCGTGCCCGAGACGGTCCGCCCCACCATCGACCATTTCGAGCCGCGGCCCGCCGGCAGCACCCGCCCCACTGCCGGCCTGCTCGACGGTGAGCCCGTCACATCCGGAGGAGGCGACCGGTCATTGGCTGCTGACCTCCAGCACGATCCACTACGCGGACCCCCGGTCACCTTCTACGACCACGTGGAATCGAAGGCCGCCGCGTACATGCGCCGCACCGGCGCGACCGAGGCCGACCTTGCCATCGACAACACGGTCTGCGGCACCAACGATCGCGACCGGAGCTATTCGTGGACCTGCGACAGGATCCTGCCCGCCATACTTCCCCCGGAAAGTCGCCTACGGGTGTGGGTCACCCGAGACGGCGGCCACACCTGGTGGCACCGTATCTACACGGGCACCGGAGAGAGGATCACACGTTGACGCTGCTGCTTCGTGACTACCACGGCCATCCGTACCCCTTGGCCAGCGCGGATGAGGCCGGCCGCCGCTTCGACGAGCAGATCGAGGCGATCATGCCGCATGGTGGCTGCGGCCAGACCATGACGATCGGACCCGCCGACCAACCCGCGCTACGCATCGACATCGACATCGACGCCGACCGCGCGGCGGTGCGCTGGCTACCCGACGGCACCTACGCCGTCGGGCTGGACCCGGACACCCCAATCACCGTCTACGAGTCACCCGACGCAGGTCTGGTGGACATCTCCGCCGACCTCGCCCGCATGACCGTGGCGGCAGCCCGGGATGCAGTCATGGAGTACGTGGCCACCGAGCAACGTCCTGCCAGCCTGTCATGGGAGCACGAGAAGCATGCTGCTTCGTAGACCGCGTGGTGATTGAGCGGATTACTCGGAACATTCGCGGACTGTCCGCAGCCCTGGGCATTCCCTTGATCGTCAATAGCCCCCGAATGGGAATAGCGCGGTCATGGCCGGCGTCGGGGCCGTCTTGTATGGTCAGACGCGTAATCCATTTGTGCGAACGAGGCGCGAGACACCCAATTTGCCGGGCGATCGTCCCACGTTTCACCAATGGCGTCCGGATGTAACAAAATACAACGCGGAGAGGGCGGGGGCGGATGGCCGACGACATGGGATCCACAGTCCCGAGGCGGCAGCTCGGGCGGGCACTGCGCGAGCTGCGCACCGAGGCGCGCATGACGCTCGACGGCGCGGCCGAGGCGATGCACTGCAGCCGACAGAAGATGTGGCGCATCGAGACCGGCCTCGGCCCGGTCCGCGCCCTCGACGTCAAGGCCATGTGCGAGCTGTACGGCGCGACGCCCGAGCTGGCCGGCGCGCTCACCGCCCTGGCGGCCGAGACCAAGGCCAAGGGCTGGTGGCACTCGTACGGCGACGCCATCCCCGACTGGTTCGAACTCTACGTCGGCCTCGAATCCGCTGCCTCCCGCCTACGGGAGTACGACGACACCCTGATTCCCGGCCTGCTACAGACGAGGGGTTATGCCCGTGGTGTCTACCAGCACCGCTCACGCATCTCCGAAGGCGATCGGGAGCGGCTGGTCGAGGTTCGGCTGCAACGTCAAGCGCTCCTGGAGCGCCGCCTTCCGCCCCCACCGCAGTTCGAGGTCGTCCTCTCCGAGGCGGTCCTCCTGCGGGTCGTCGGCAACCCAGCCACCATGGCCGAACAGCTACGACACCTGCTCAACATGGGCAGGTTTCCGCACGTCTCGGTCCGGGTGCTTCCGCTCAGCGCCGGGCTCCACTTCGGCGCAGTCGCCGGCCCTTTCGTCATGCTGGACTTCCCGCTCCGCAACAGGGTCGAGCCCGACCCTCCGGTCGTCTACAGCGAGTCGCTGACCGGGGCGCTCTACCTCGATCGCAAGGATGAACTCGCCGTCTACGAAGAGGTGTGGGCGAGCCTCACATCACTGGCCCTTGATGAGCAACAATCAAGGCAACTGATCAACAAGATCATCGGAGAGGTTCATCATGGCTGAGTTGTCTGGCGCCCACTGGCGCAAGAGCACCCGCAGCGGCGACAACGGCGGCAACTGCGTAGAGGTCGCCGACAACCTGCCCGGCCTCGTCGCCGTACGCGACAGCAAGGACCTAGCAGGGCCTGCCCTCATCTTCTCCCCCACCGCTTGGACCAACTTCGTCCGTGCTCACCGCTCCGCTCGCTGAACGACGACTGATCGCCAGCGCACCCGGCACGCCTGCCTGGTGCGCTGGCATAACGGTTCAGTTTATTCGTGGTCCTCGGCCGCGGACTCACGCTCCCGGATCCGCGAAATGAACAGCGGCAGAACATCATCGTGAATCTGGAATCCGGCGGCAACGCCAAAAGCCGGCGAGTCGTCGTTGTAGACAGCCCAGAAAAGGTCGACCGCCTGGTCGGGAAGAAGTCCCTGCTCACGCATAAGCTGGACAATTCGGTTGAACGGGCGGGTAAAGCCGCGTAAACTACGGTCTTCGGGGTAGCGGGCGACCTCGTACACCTGACTCCTGGCAACATACCCGCCCTGATTGGCTGCCTGCACAAGCACGAGCGCCTGGCTGGGCGCCTCGTCGGTCAGACGGTTAAGCAGGTAGTTAAGCGCCTCTTGGCTCCAGCCGCCGTGCTCCAACTCTGGCCCCGGGTCGGACAGGAATGTATCCACCCGATCCGCGTCCTGAACGGAGTCCTCGCGGACGGTGACGGAGAGAACGGCGCGCCCGTAGCTGAGCAGCTGCGCAGGGCGGACCATGAATAGCCGCACGCCAGCCCGGTCACGCAACTCGTCCACGAGCTCGACGCGGGGGCCACGCCTCTCGCCGCCCACCTCCCGCCACCAGTCTTCCTTCACATCTCCCGTTACGAATATGACGTCACTTCTGCGTTTCTCCGCTTCCCTGAGAAACTGCTCCCATACCAGGTAGTCCCCGGCACCTTCGGCGTTGTCCTTCTTGCGATCCATATAGCCCGGTGGGACCTTTTCATCGAGCCGTCGCTGCGCCTCGACTAAAGCAACGTTCATATCCTTCTCGTTCAGCGGCTCACCGACTCGGCCCCGCAAAATCGAGTTCAGCGAGCGCAGCACAACATCCGTGTTCGTATCGCGGGCTGCATCGATCGCGGCGGTGTCCTTGAACTCGTCTACGTTAAGCAGGACTTTGTCGAATCCGGCGGTAAGCTGCTCGATGATAGCCGAGGCCCGTTCAGGCGTCAGCGAAACCCGGTTCACCCATGTCCGCACGGCGCGGACCGCTTCCCCACGGGCCTTCTGCAATTCTTCGGCGGTCTTGGCGGTGTCCCGTGGATCTCGCAGCACCCGGTCTCGATTGCGCCAGAACTCCCTCAACACCTGATGCGGAACCCAAAGCCTGTCCGACAGCTTGGTAAGAACGGCGAGTAGGTCATCGCGAGCATCGGCCGTGTAGCGGTAGAGGTTGAGCAGGACGTTGGCGTCCAGCACTACCATACCAGTCCGTAACACCTGCGCATACTCGTCGGTCGTAGGCGTCACGTAGCCCTCGAAGCCGTCGATCATCCCCCTTTCGGAGCCGCAGGGCAGCGCGTTCAATCCAGTGTCAGACATCTTCACCGCAGCAGAATATCCCCAAATCATTCACATCGCTGTCTCCTAGAAGACACTAAGGGAAGACTCCCTCATTGCTCACCGTTGCACAGACAGACAAGCTGGTCACGCAGGACTTCGATACCTAACCCCGTGAAGTCCCAGTCACACTACCGATTTATATCGCAACACGGCTCCAAATTGAGTCAGCCTCGGTAGAACATCCGTGGGGACACCTCGCGCCGACGAGGAGCCCAACAAGCCACGAGATGACCCTTTAGCCCAAGCTAAGGGACGTCTCGTAACCCTGGCATCTGTCTGTTGAGGACGGTGCGGCAGTATGCCCGGGTGCAGGTGATCACGGCAGCCCGCCCGGAGTGGATCTTCCCGTTCACCGGGTTGCAGCCCGCCCAGTTCCGCACGCTGGTCCGGCTGGTCGCCGAGCGCGGCGGTGACAGCATCGCCGACGGCCGGCCGGGCCGGCAGTGGGCCCTCGACCTGCCGGATCGGGTGTTGCTGGTCGCCGCGTACTGGCGGACGAACCTGACGATGCGGCAGATCGGCCCGCTGTTCGGGGTGTCGCATTCCGCGGCGCACCGGGTCATCGACACCCTCGCGCCGCTGCTGGCCCTGGCGCCGGTCCGCAAGCGGCCGGTCGCGCAGATCGCGATCGTCGACGGGACTCTGGTCCCGACCCGTGATCACCGGCTGGCCGCCCGGAGCAAGAACTACCGGTACTCAACAAACGTGCAGGTCGCCATCGACGCCAGCACCCGCCTGGTCATCGCCGTCGGTGATCCGCAGCCGGGCAACCGCAACGACACGATCGTCTACCGCACCTCAGGCATCCAGGAGAAGCTCGACGGGCGGCCGGTGATGGCCGACGGCGGCTACCGAGGCAACCCCGAGGTGATCATGCCGTACCGCAAGCCCGCCGACGGCAGTGACCTTGCGGACTGGAAGGAAGCCCTCAACGTCGAACACCGCACCGTCCGAGCAGGGATCGAACACGCCCTGGCCAGGATGAAGTGCTTCAAGATCCTGCGCGACTACCGCCGCGCCGCCCACACATTGGCCGACGCCGCTTCCGGCATCGCCAACCTCCACAACATCATCCTTACCGGCTGACCACCGACCCCGCCCCAGGCAACACCTTCACCCAGTTACGAGACGCCCCTTAGGAGTCGACGTTACGACGATTGCCAACCAGCCCTGACAGAATCTTGAAGGCGCTTACTGAAGGCCGCATGCGCCTGCCTGTATTCGTTCTCACGATCGACCTTATAGAACGGCGGGGTATAGCCTTCAGGCAACAAGTTATCCGTGGGGTTCTCCAAGTACTTTATTAGCTCCGCGTAGTGCACCTTTGACTGCCCCCAGCCCCACTGATTATAGTTCTTAGATAGTCGCCGGCCCCGAGCATCAAACCACATTTCGGCCTCATAGTCAGCCAGTTGCGGGAATCGAGCAAGGTACATCGATACCAAAGAATCTGCGCTCAATCCGAGCCAGACAGACACGATCGCATCTATCTCCAGTAGAGCGGCACGACGATCCGCCTCCACCCGCAGAGGAGTACGCTGGTCCCAAACCGGCTGAATTTCACCTAGGGCAGCAACTGCAGGCTGGGACGTTACCCAAGATTCTTTTAACCATGAGGAGTCATACGTCTCTTGCCACAATTTTTCATACGCGCTAGTCAGCGCATTCATACGCAAGACCCGAAGAGCTAGTGGCGCAGCAAGCGGATGCCCTTCAACGGGCGCGGGAAGTCGCCGGACATCGGATTCCTTCACATGCTCCCTGCCCGCTAAACGGATAGCATAGTCCAGCGGGATCGAACTCCAAAAACCTACGGAAAGAATGGTCAGGAGAGCAGAGGAAAGGATCGTAGAACGAACAGAAGATAAATGAGCCGGGCCTGGAGGGATCAAAGCGGCAATCAAGCTTCGCTCCGACGAGGCTGGCGCCATTTCTCGCCAAGCCAGCCTGAAGTAGGACGTAGAAGGTTGCCCCGCCCACTGGACCTGCAAATCATCCATTTTGTCCGGCTCAACCATAAAGCGGAAAGCTGAAACAGCGACTGCGCCTGAAGGCAGCTCGCGCAGGTCCAGCGTCTTGTCTACATTGGAGGTTTTAGGCGGCTCTTTGGCGAATGGTGTAGAAATCCCGAATTGGGCTCCGCGAAGCAAGACTTCCCGCCAAGAGCCCGGACGGACCACCCGCTCCTCAAGATATCCATCCCGAACCAAACCCTTATCGACAAGACCGAGGTTGATGCGCCCAAACTCGCCAGTTCTTGGCCGAAAGATCGATAGCGTCTCAATCGCCGCTTGCTCCGACACGTTCAGCGGGTAAAGCAACCTCGTATGCTCAATAGGCGAATCGGATTCGTTGGAGAATTCTCGCCAAACACGCAGAATACCCTCGTCCACTACGACAATCCGACTGCGATGGGGGCGCACGTCCCAGTTGCCCCCGATCTTGATCCTCGGCATATCGCCGCTGCCGTCATGAATGAGTGAAGCTGGCAGGGTATTTGCATCGAACAGCCAACTAAGGTGAACGAACCTGATGTCACCAGGGTGGCCATAAATATTGAGGGAGAACTGCTTGTTCCAGTTAACTTCAGGGAACAGTAGCCGTCGATTATGGAAGTGGGCATGAAGCCGCATATGTTTATAGGTGGCCGCACGGAATTCGGCTTCGCGAATTCCGGCCATGTGTGTGTCGTAATGAATCAAGCCGGATATTCCGCCGCGTGCTGCGCTTGCCCAAACCTTGATCATGAAACAACGATAGAGGTTGGGCTGGGTGCCACCAAGCTCCGGATAGTTAATCCGAGATCCCAAGTAGTTCCCGATGGCGTTCGTCACAAGGAATTCCTGAACGTACGACACCCAGTTGCCCGCAACAGCTTGAGACTTTCTCTCGGCCCATAGATCGACGAACCCGTGCAAGGCAAACCATGGATCGTAGTCCGCAAGTACGGCTGTTTCGTTCCACTCCGGCCTTACCCAGGGCGGGTTTCCGACTTGGAGGTCGAAGCCGCCCTGTCCGAACGCTTGCGAGAACGTAAGTTCCCAGTGGAAGAAGCCCTGCTGCTCGGAGATCTGGTCGGCGGTGAGGAGCCATGGGAAGCGGTCCGAGAGCGTCCACGGTGAGTCGACGCCGATGACGCCGTCGAGCTTCCGCTCGTACTCGCTCATCGCGTCCAGGCTCGTCAGCTCGCGACCGTAGAACCTGGCGGTGTGCTCGTCCGCGTCGCTTCGGCCGATGAGCGCTTCTGCGAAGGTGAGCCAGTCGTCCAGGTTGGTCAGGGGCACCTGCTGGCGGAGTTGTTCCGCCACGGTCATCCGCCGCGTGCCGCCGGTCGCCTTCGTCGGCAGCTTCATCTGCTGCGCCTGCACGTTGCCGAAGATGTCCTGCGTCTCGTAGACCGGCTCCTCGTACACCGGAACGTCCTTGACGTGCGACACCTGGACGGGTGCGGCCGGGTACGCGGGGTCGGAGCCGTCGAGCAGGCCGACCTTGTCGAGCGGCCAGAACCACAGCGCGCACCACACGTCCATCAGCGTCTTGAGTCGCCAGTACGGCGTGCCGGGCGCGGTCAGGTCCTCAAGGATCTTCTCCCGGGCCACCGCACCGGTCACCGGCGGCAGGTCGTCCGCGCCCCACACCTTGATGTCTCGGCGGATCTCCCGCTCGGAGATGGCGAGACGCTGCTGCACCAGCCCCCACAGGAACTCGACCCGCCGGCCCAGCGCCTGCAAGCGCTTGACCTGAGAGTTTTTTCCCTTGGCCGACGGCACGCGCTTCATCGCCGTACGCCATGCCTTGAGTTTGGCGGTCTCGGCCGGCGCCAGCTCGCGGGCCTCCTTCTCCCCCGCGACCGCGCCCCAGCCATCGGCGGGGAGCAGGAAGTGGTGGATGGTGCCCTCGTCGATCGGCCCGTCTCGGAACGGCTTCTCGGCCGGGGCGGTGGTCAGCCACGACTTGTCGGCGAGCTGCTTCGGGTCGTAGAGCTTGCGCCCGCAGCCGATGAGGGAGTTGCCGCGTTGCAGGTGCAGGCCGAACCAGGGGGCTTGGAGGCCGGTGTGCATGACGTTGAGCCAGAGGGAGACCTCGGCCAGCTCGACAGCGGTGCGGTTGAGGTCGACGCCGTAGCAGTTGTGCAGCGCGATGTAGGCCTTCGCCCGCTGGAGTTCGAGGTGGTATGCCTCCGGGTCGAGGGTGACGTCGAGTTCGGTCTGCCGGCGGCGCAGGTATTCGGCGGCTACCTGGTTGATGGCCTCGTTGAGGAACGCCCCGGAGCCGAGCGCCGGCTCGCAGATCGTCCAGTCCAGCAGCTCGCGCGCCGGCGTGGTGGTGCCGTCCTGGTCGAGGCGGTACTTGAGGGCGAGCTGGACGGTGACCTCGGTCAGCGACTGCGGGGTGTAGTAAGAGGCGCTGGTCTGCCGGTCGCGGCCGGCGAGCCGGTAGACGAACTCGCCCGGCTGGTAGCTGACCCGGCTGCGCACGCCCGTGTACGGGTCTTCCTTCTCCACGAAGACGTTGTCGGCGTAGTCGTCGGTCTTCGACGCCGGGATCATCCACGAGCCGTCCTTCGGGTCGCCGTTCTTGGCGACCTCGTAGAGCTGCTCGGTGGCGACGAAACCGGTGTACGACATCAGGCCCTCGTAGACGGCGCCGAGCTGGTTGATGCCGAGCTGGGCGTACGAGATGAAGCCGCCGCGGCGCCTCCTGCCGCCCTTGGTCAGCATGAGGCGGCGCAGCACCTCGTAGAGCACCTTGTTGCGCAGCCGGGTGTCGATCTTCGGGCCGTCCGGGTCGTCGGGGTCGCTGCCCGGCTCGGCGATCAGCCGGCCGATGAGCTTCGTCTTCTCCGGCAGGAACAGGTCCGAGCGCATCGGCTCGAAGCGCAGGCCCTCGCCCTCGCTGGCCTGTTGCTCGACCTCCGCGCCGCCGCGCGGGCGGTGGCCCTCGTTGACCATGCGGCACAGCAGGTCCAGCGACTCGTAGAGGTGGGTGCCGTCCTCGGCGGACGGCGGGAGGCGGCGGGAGACCAGGTCGCCGATGCGGGCGAGGCTGTAGCCCTCGACGTACTGGGGGTCGTTGACCGGCAGCACGCCCAGCTCGGGGCGGGCCTCGGCATAGAGGAGGAACAGGATCCGGTAGAGGTAGCGCAGCGCCTCGCGGCCGAGTTCCTTGGCCAGCTCGTCGAGGTCCATGACGTGCTGCGGCTGGTGGCCGGCCTGGCGGATGCGGTCGAGGACCTCGTTGGCGATCAGCTCCACGGAGACCTTCAGGCCCTCGCGGAGCTCGCTGGAGACGCCGACTGCGTGCTGGCGGGAGCCGGCGACCAGGTCGGCGAGGGGTTCCGTGCCGCCCTCGGCGGGTGGGCGCAGCGAGTCGGCGCCGAAGAGGGCGGCGACGACGTCGTACTCCTTGTCGTCGTTGCGGGCGTAGAGGGTGTCGAGGCTGACGGCCAGGTAGCGGCCTTCGCCCCAGGCGGCCCGGTCGGCGAGGGTGAGCACGCCGCCGCTGAGGATCAGCACGTAGCGGGGCTTCGGGTTGTCGGCGGCGAGCAGGAAGGAGGCGAGCTTCGCGCCGGTGTTGATGGTCTCGTTGCCGGGCAGCGCGACCGCGTCGAGCAGCCGTCCGGCGCCGTCCGGGTCCTGGGCGGCCTCCGTGTCGACGGCCCAGCCGCAGTCGAGGGCGAGGATGCCGTGGGCGGTGCCCAGCTCGGCGTGGGCGACGTGGATCTCGTGCTCGTGGCCGTTGCGCTCGACGGTGACGGCCCGCGGCTGCGGCTCGAAGCCGAGCGCCCGCAGCACGTCCTGGTGCAGCTTGCGCAGCCGCTCCGGGTCGAAGAACTCGTCGTCGGCCAGCTCGGTCTTGGCGTCGAAGTACGAGCGGCGCATCCCGCGCAGGCCGGTGCGCGGCGTCTGCTGGCCGCCCTTCTCCCGCTCGGCCCACTGCTTGACCAGGCCGCCCTTGAGCGTGGTGGGCAGAATCTCGGCCAGGTAGTGCGCGGAGAGGTACTCGCCGCGGTTGGTCAGCGACTCGAAACTCATGCCGGCACTCCGCTGCGCCGCGTGCCGTCGTGAGGCACTACCACTCTGAGCCTGATGATTCGCTCACTACGTTCGCTCATGCGGCACGCTCCGGGGACGGTACGAGGACGGCGAGGACGCGCAGCAGCGGCTCGCCGTCGGTTTCCAGGCGGTCGAGCAGGTCGTGCTGCTCGCTGACGGTGGTGTGCACCCGCTGGCGGCGCTTCTCGCGCTGCGGGCCGGGCAGCTCGTCGAGAAGGCTGGCCTGCTGGAACGTCGCCAGTCGGTCACGGTGGCGGCGCAGCGGCTCGGCGTTGGCCGCGTCGAACTCGGCGCGCTTGACCTTCAGGTGCTCGCGGGCGGCGGCGACGGCCTGCGGCAGCAGCCAGGTCAGCGGTTCTGTGTCGACGGCCTCGGCCCGGTTGACCATGTCGGGGCCGACGTTGGCGGCGCGCAGCGCCTCGTCCATCGGTTGGATGCTCGGCCGGTCGGGCAGGCCGGCGACGGCCATCCACTGCACGACGGTGGGCTGGCCGAGGCGGTTGGCGTAGACGCCCTGGACGAGGAAGACGGGCCCGGCGACGTCGGCGGTGAGCACCGGCGCCTGCTGGCGGCCCAGCCGGATCAGCACCTTGTCGACCAGCCAGTCGACCATCGGATGCACGTCGCTGAGGAACGCGATCTCCGGCCACGTCGGCGTCCTGCTCTGCCGGGCCTGGTCGAGCTTGCGCTGCGCCAGGTCCCGGTCGAAGGTGACCTTCAGCCGCAGCGCCTCGCCCTCGCGGTGGGCGCGCAGGTAGGAGCGGGGCAGGTCGGTGAGCCGATGCACCAGGTCGCCGGGGGCCAGAAACGTCAGCAGCTCGTCCTCGCGGCGCAGGTCCACGTGGTCCTCGGGCCGGTCGTCGTAGACCTCGTGCAGGGCGGCGTCGACGAAGTCGCGGGTCGAGTCGAAGAGTTTCGGCACCCGGGCGCGCGGCACCTCCGCCGCGACGGGGGCGGTGCCGACCTCGCCGAACAGGTCGGCCATCACGTCGATCTCGGCGTGCGCGGCCTCGTAGGACTCCTCGACGGTGCGGCCGGCGAGCAGGTCACGCACCAGCCGATCCTCCTCGGCCTTCGCGTCGAACTGGCCGGTGGCGGCCTCCACGCTGCCGAGGCTGCGGTGGGCGGTCTCCTCCCGGCCGAGCAGCTTCTCGGCGACGGTGCGGTCGTCCTTGGCGTCCGGGCGCGCGGAGGTGAGGACGAGCGCGCGGAACTGCGGGCGGTGGCGCTGGCCGTAGCGGTCGATCCGGCCGTTGCGCTGTTCGATGCGGATCAGGCTCCACGGGATGTCGAAGTGGATGAGGTGGTGGCACTGCTGGTGCAGGTTGACGCCCTCCGAGGCGACATCGCCGGTGAACAGCAGCCGTACCTCGCTGCCGGCCAGCTCGAACTCCTGGAGAATGCGCTGCTCGTCGGTGTCGGCGACACCGCCGTGCAGCACCCGCACGGCGGCCGACTTCAGGCCGAGCATGCCGGGCACGACCTCGGCGAGCCACTTGATCGTGGGCACACGCTCGGAGAAGACCACGGCGCGGGTGTCACTGCCCCGGCCGACGCCGATCTCCCTCAGCTGCGCCACGAGGTGCGTCAGCTTGCTGGAGTCGGCATCGGTCATCGCCGAGGTCAGCTCCGCGAGCCGGTCCAGCGCCACGCGTTCGGCGCCGGTGGCCTTCCTGCGCCGGTTGGTCACCGTCTCGTGCAGCGCACGGTGCGACGACAGGAAGGACTTCAACAAGGTGTACGGGAAGAGCCGGTGCTGCCCGGTGATCGTCTCGTCGCTCCACTTGCCGGCCAGCCAGACGTCGGTCAGCTCGTCGAAGACCTGCTCCTCGATCGGCGTCGCCGGGCAGTGCACCGCCTGGGAGGGGCCACGGTCGGCCCAGCGGTCGCCCATCTGGTCGCGTACCTCGGGGCTGATCTTCGTGCGGCGCAGGTAGAGGTGGGCGATGTCGTCGGCCCGATAGTCCTTCGGGTTGGCGATGGCGGCCGGGTCGAGCAGCGAGATCAACTGGGCGAAGGACTCCTTGTCGCCGTTGTGCGGGGTGGCGCTGGCCAGCAGCAGCGCGTCGGTCTTCGCGGCGAGGCGGCGGGCCAGCTCGTTGCGCTGGGTCCCCTTGTTGATCAGGTTGTGTGACTCGTCGATGACGACGGCGTCCCAGACGGTGGCGTCGAGGTGGTGGCCGAACTGGCCGGCGTCCTTGAGCGTGTCGACGGAGATGATGGCCCGCTTGAAGTACGTGAACGGGTTGCGCCCGGCGGGGATCTCCTGCTGGATGCGCTGGATGCCGACCGAGTCCAGCCGCACCAGCGGGATCGCGAAGCGGGTCCACAGCTCCCGCTGGAACTGCTCCAGCACCTGCTGCGGGGACACCACCAGGATGCGGTCGCCCCGACCCCGGCGGATCAGCTCGGCGAGGATCAGCCCGATCTCCAGGGTCTTGCCCAGGCCCACCACGTCGGCCAGCAGCACGCGCGGGCGCAGCCCCGACAGGGCCAGCTCCACCGGGCGCTGCTGGTAGGGCAGCGGGTCGAGCAGGAAACGGTCGGCCAGCGCCAGGCCGCGCTCGGTGCGCGGCAGCGGCGTACGCCGGAAGACGGCCTCCAGGAAGAGCCGGCTCTGCCGGAACCTCGACGACGTGTCGCGGACGAGGACGGTCTCCTCGGGGCGCATCGCCTGGATGGCGTCCAGCTCGGTGAAGAAGGTCGCCTCGACGTCCTGCACGAACTCGGAGACCCCGACCGCCTTGATCATGGTGCCGTCGGCGGTGCCGGTCTTGACGCTGCGCACCAGCCACTCCTCGTCGCGTACGACGATGCGGGAGCCCGGGGCGAACGTCGCCTCCTGGGTGGTTGTCATCGAAAGGGCCTTCCTACAGGGACGAGCGGCGGGCGTACTGGCGGCGCAGCTTGTCGACCAGCCAGTTCACGTCGGGGTGCGGGTTCGCCGGCCGGTCGGGGTCGACCCTCGTCGGCGTCGTCCCGGGCACCTCGGCGGTGCTCTCCTCGCCGCCGTCGGGCAGGTCCTCCGGCTCCTGTTCCGGATCCTGAAGATCCGGCGGGACGAGCAACTCCGTGTTGTCGTCGTAGGTGAGGGCGCAGACCTCCTGCCGAAGGTCGAGCACGCTCTTGCCGGCGCTGGCGGAGGCGACCGCCAGCAACCGCGTACGGACGACGTCCAACCCCGGCCGGGCGGTCGGGTCGTGGGCCAACATGGCGCCGATCAACGGCACCAGCTCGGTCGGCACACCGGAGAGATCCGGCAGGTCGCCCGGCTCCGTGATGCGCAGCAGCAGGTTCCAGGAGTTCGTCGGCGGATAGAGGCCGTGTCCGGTGAGCGCGAAGACCAGCAGCGCGCCGAGGCCGTAGATGTCGACGGCGGCGGTCAGCTCGCGCTCCCCCCGGACCTGCTCCGGCGACATGTAGGCGGGCGTGCCCACCAGGGCGCCCGCCTCTGTCACGTACTGCTCGCGGTCGATCAGCACCGCCAGCCCGAAGTCGATGAGCTTCGGGCCGTCCGGGCCGAGGATGATGTTCTGTGGCTTGAGGTCGCGGTGCAGCAGCCCGACCTGGTGCACCTTGGTCAGGCCGTCGGCGAGCATTGCACCGACCATCGCGGCCACCGGCAGGGCAAGCGGGCCCCCGGCGTCGACGTGCTGGCGCAGCGTGGCTCCCGGCACGTACTCGACGGCCAGCCACGCCGGGTCACCCGTGGTGTCGGCGTCCTCCAGGCGCGCCACCCGCGACCCGAACACCAGCTTGAGACTCTCCACCTCGGCGGCGAAGCGCTCCCGCATCGTCGGCGTCTCGAGCAGCTCCTGCTTGATCACCTTCAGCGCTACCCGCTCGGCCGTGGGCGAGACCGCGAAGTACACGACTCCCATGCCACCCGAGCCCAGCGGCCGGAGCACCTGGTATCCACCGACCTTGTCCAGCGCCACCAGACCCCCCACGCGATGACACCCGTCCCGCACACCCCGCACCGGCCCCACGCCCGGCGGACGCATGACCGTACAACGTGGACGATTGTGGTGTCAGCAGCCGGATGGTGCTTCCCGGGCACCCTGCGGGTCTATCGGTCGCGGTCCTTCGGGCGCAAGCTGCCCTGGGCCAGGCCATCCGCGGTGAGCCGCACCAGCTCCGCCCCCAGTTCCGCGGCCTGTCTGATTGCCGACTCAAATTTCGCGAGGCGCCGGAACGCCTCCCCGTGCACCCGCTGCTCGTCCAGCGGCAGCCGGCGCACCTGCGCCCGGCGGACGTCGAAGCGCAGGGTTCCCGACAGGCTCGACGCCTGCTTCTCGTTGGCGGAGGTGCGCAGTTGCCCGGCGAGGAACCATGGGTCGAGCGCCGCCGGGTTGGGGCGCAGCAGGTAGAGGTTGCGGCCGAGCAGCGCCCCTTCGGCGGTGATCACCCGGGCGGTGAGCGTACTGGCGACCATGGGCACCACCACGTCGCCGACCGCGAGCGGGATCTCCTGACCGAGCCGCTCGTCGACCTGACCGGAGGCGTCGACGCCGGCCAGCACGTCGGGCACGGTCAGCACGGGTGGGCCGCTCTCCGTCGCGGGCACGTCGACGGGCGGCTGGCCGGCTGCGGATGAGGCACGTACCGGCCCGAGTAGTTGCAGCGCGCCGCCGCGGATCAGGTCCGCGACCGAGGTGGCCGGCGACGCTGATCCCTCGCTCGCGTGACTGATCCGGGGCATCAGCGCGGGCAGGTCGCCGACGATCGCGGCCAGCCGTTCCCTGGTGCCTACCAGATGCTCGCCGGTCTGCTCGACCCCGGCGGCGGGTTGGCGGCGCGCGGGGGTGAGGTCGACCTCCTCGTCGAGCAGCTCGATGACGGGCACGGCGCGGGCGAAGCCGGCCTGCTCGACATCGGCGTCAGGTGCGGCGGTGAAGGCCCGCCAGGAGGCGAGGACCCGAGCGGACAGCTCGGCGACGTCGCCCTCGGCCGCGTCGACGAGCAGCGCCCGCGCCGGGGCGGGCACGTCGGGCGCGGGGCGTCGCAGCACCCACAGGTGCAGCGGTACGCCGTGCGGCGCGGCCACCCCGCTGGGCAGCGCGACGACGGCACGCAGCGCCCCGCGCCGCAGCAGCTCGGCACGGATGCGCCGGCCGGCCCGGCGACCGGCTGCCGCAGGCGGCATCAGCAGCACCGCATACGCGCCGGGGCGCAGGTGGGCAAGCGCGTGCTGCACCCAGGCCAGCTCCGGTTCGGTGCGGGGCGGGACGCCGTACTCCCAGCGGGGGTCGTAGCCGAGTTCCTCGTTGCCCCAGTTCGAAACGCCGAACGGCGGGTGGCAGACCACCGCGTCGACCGTACGGCCCTCGAAGGCGTCGGCGCGCAGCGAATCGCCGGCGCGGACCTCGCCCGGCACGTCGCGCAGGGCGAGCCAGAGCCCGGCGAGCGTGGCGAGGTCAGAGTCGAGTTCCTGCCCGTACGCCGTGGTGCAGCCGGCGCGGACGGCGGCGCGCAGGGTGGCGCCGGAGCCGGCGGCGGGGTCCAGGACCGAGCCCTCACCGACGTCGGCGAGGGCGACCATCAGGTCGGCGAGCTCGTCGGGGGTGGCGAAGAGGCGGCCCGGGCCGGGGGCGGAGAAGCGCTGCCACAACTCGTCGAAGGCGGTCTGGGGGCCGAGTTCGTCGGCGAGGGCGTCGACGTCAGGCAGCAGGGTCGACAGGTCGTCGTCGGCCCTGCTGGGGGTGGGGCGTTCGCCGCGATGGCGGGCGAGCAGCAGGGCGCCGACGCTCGCGAGCGCGGACGCCGGCGTCTGCGTCGGTGCGGCCAGGTGTCGCCAGAGCCGGTCGGCGCGGGACAGCTCGGGGAGCTTGCCCTGACCGCGTAGCCACTGCTCGACCTCGATGAGGTCGAACTCCGGGCTGGCCGTGGTGCCGCCCACCGGGGCCGGGAAGTCGGGGTGCCGCTTGCGCCAGTTGCTGACGGCAGCACGACCGACTCCGGCGAGCCGGGCGATCTCCGCCGCCGTGACGGTCGGTGTCTTCACGTCCGAAGTCTCCCACGCCTGTCAAGGTTCACAATCTCTGTTGACAGTGTTGTCGAGCGATGCTCTCATTGACCCCGCAACGTTCACAGTTGGAGGACAACGATGCGCAAGACCACGACCTTCGCCCTGCTCGCCACCGCCGTTGTCGCGCTGGGCTGCGGCGCTGGCGGCACCGACGCCGCGAGCAGCTCGGGCGACAGCGGCCGGGCGGCTAAGGGCGAGGAGAAGGCGGCGAAGACCGCGAAGATCGGCCAGCCGGCCCGGGACGGGAAGTTCGAGTTCACGGTGAAGTCGTCCAAGTGCGGCGTCGCCAAGGTCGGCGACAGCGTGCTCGGCGAGAAGGCGCAGGGCCAGTTCTGCCTGGTCACGATCAACGTCAAGAACATCGGCAAGGAGTCGCAGATGTTCGACGGCAGCAGCCAGAAGGCGTACGCGGCCGACGGCACCGAGTACTCCGCCGACACCGGCGCCGCCGTCTACGCCAACCAGAATGCCGAGACGTTCCTCAACGACATCAACCCCGGCAACCAGGTGACCGGCGTGGTCGTCTTCGACATCCCCAAGAAGGTCAAGCTCACCAAGCTCGAGCTGCACGACTCGCCGTTCTCCGGCGGCGTCACCGTCGCCCTGAGCTGACCTCCGCCGTCCCCTCGGGGCGGGCGAGACCGCCCGCCCCGTTGCCTCCCGGGCGTCAGCCCACCACCGCGTCAGTTCACAGAGGAGCACTGTCGTGACCGATCCGAGCACCCCGATGCCCGCCGAGCAGCCCGCCGTCCCGCCGGTGTCCGCCGTGCCGCCACACCCGACCGCGCAGCTTCCGACGCCCCCGACCGGCGCGGCGGTATCACCGCCCGGTTCGTCGGGCTACACCATCGCCGGGATGCCCGCCCCACCCAAGCGCTCTAACGCCCGAGCCTGGGCCGTCGGTGGCGTGGCCCTCGTCGTCGCGCTGTGCTGCGGTGGTGCGGTCATCGGTGCGGTCGCTGGCGACGAGGACGAGCCGGCCACCAGCGCCAGCAGCCTCCCGTCAACCACTCCGAGCAGCGTCGCGCCGAGCACGGCCGCTCCCACCACCGCCGCCCCGACCACGGTGGTTCCGACCACGGCCGCTCCCACCACCACCGCCCCCGAGCCGACCACGGCCCCGCCGGCCCCCAAGCCCAAGGTGGTCAGGGGGCGCGGCGACGACATCGTGCGGGTAGGCGAGCTGACCGACCTCTCGGTCGTCAAGTTCACCTGCAAGTGCTCCAGCAACACGGTCCTCAAGAGCGACGGGGACGGGCTGCTGGTCAACGAGATCGGCTCCTACAGCGGCAAACGTTGGATCAATCTCGAGGACGGCTCGCTGACCACCCAGTTCGAGGTGGAGGCGTCCGGGTCGTGGACGTTGACGATTGGCAGCGTTGCCCAGCTGGCCACGAAGGCAACCACCGGCAAGGCCGCAGGCAAGGGTGACGACGTGCTGATGCTCGGCGGTGCCGGCACCGCCGCGAAGATCACCCACACCAGGGGCAGCGGCAACTTCGTCATCCACGCCTACTCGATCGAGACCGGGGAGGGCGGTCTGCTGGTCAACGAGATCGGCGGCTACTCGGGTGTCCGTCCGCTGGAAGCGCCCGCCCTCGTCCAGGTGACGGCGGACGGCAACTGGACCATCACGCCCGCCTGATCCGTCTACGACATCAGCTCCACAGCGCCGACGGCGAACAGACCGCCCCGCCCGGCGCCCCTCCCTCACCACTACGAGACGTCAGGAGGCGTCGTGCGTCCCGATGAGTTCCTGCGCGCCCTGGACCTGCTCCCCACTGGCCTGCACGAGCGCGCCGTCGCGCTGCGCGCCTACGCCCGTGTCACCCGCTGCGACGACTGCCAGCGCATCGGCGACGCCGTGCGGCTGGCCCTCACCGCCGCGCACTACGACGAGATCGCCTCGGCCGGGCAGCTGCTCGACACGGCGGAGCAGCAGGCCGCCCGGCACGGGTGGACCTGCCGCCCGCAGCCGGACCAGCAGCGTGGTCGCGGCCGGGTCGGTCGCTGGGCGGGGACGTCCGCGCCGCTCGTCGCCGCGACCGACGCCAGCTGGAAGGGACGCGCCGGCGGCATCGGGTACGTCGTCAGCGACGGCCACTGGGGCCTGCGCAGCCGGGGCACCGACCGGCTCGACCCGACGGGCGCGTCGCGCGTGCTGATCAACGAGCTGCGGGCGGTCGACTTCCTGCTGTCCGCGTACGACGAGGCGCCGGCCGGCATGACCGTACTGCTGGACAGTCTGTCCGCCCTGCGGTACCTGCACCGCTGGCAGGCCGGCGAGGCCGACGCCATACCGGCCGGCTACAGCCTGCGCCCGCGCAGGTCGTCGGACCAGCCGACCCTGGTCCGGCTCGCCGAACTGGTGGGCCGGCGGCCGGATCTGTCCTTCGCGCACGTCAAGGGGCACAGCGGTCACGCCCTCAACGAGGCCGCCGACGGCCTGTCCCACATGGCCCGCCGCCGGCTCGGCGAGTCCTTCGACGTACGCCCCCGCGCGCACGCCCTGGTCGACGCGTTCCTCCGCGACTGGCACACCACCGTCGCCAGCTGACCGCACCGCTGACTTCTCACCCCGGGAGATGATCGTGGTTCTCGCTGCCCGCCACACCGCCGCACCGTCCACCGGCCCGTCGACCCCAGCCTGGGTCGGTCCCGGCCTGATCCTCCGGCAGCCCAGCAAGCCGGTGACCTACCGCCTGCCGGAACACGCCCCCACCTCTCCTGCCTGCTGACGCAGCCAGGCCGCGCAGCTCGACAGCGACACGCAGCGCTCCGATCCGTCCACCGGATCAGCTCCACACCATCCGGAACCACCTCCCCCCGCTCCCCGCAGCGGGCCGGCACCTCCGCCGGCCCGTGGGGAGCACGCGCCTGGAGACGACCATGCCCATCCCCCGCCACACCTCTCCCACGACGCCGACCCTGCCCGCCCGCCGTACCGAGCCGCTGGTCGAGCTGATCTTCGAGCGGCTCACCGCCGACGACGTGCCCGACCACACCGCCGAACTGGTGCTCGCCGCGCTCAGCGGCCAGGACGACCTGGCCGCCGCGCTCGATGGCGGGAAGACCAGCCTGGAGCTGGCCGTACCGACCGACGAGGCGCCGGCGGGGCGGATCTGGCTCTCCTCGGTCACCGTCGCCGGGTTCCGGGGCGTCGGACCGGAACGCACCCTCCAGCTCGACCCCGGCCCGGGCCTCACCCTCGTGGTCGGGCGCAACGGCTCCGGCAAGTCGAGCTTCGCCGAGGCCGTCGAGCTGGCGCTCACCGGCGACAGCGCCCGCTGGGCGGAGCGCAACAGCGTCTGGCGTACGGGCTGGCGCAACCTGCACTCCCCCGACCCGTGCTGGATCGTGGCGCAGCTCCACGTCGACGGGGTCGCGAAGCCGGTGACGGTGACCCGGTCGTGGCCGCTCGGCGCGACGCTGGCCGACGCGGAGGTCACCGTCACCAGCGGGCACGGTCGGCACGCGAGCCTGGCGGAGCTGGGGCTGGCCCGCCCGCTGGAGCTGTACCGGCCGTTCCTCACCGCCGCCGAGCTGGGCCGGCTCACCGCCGGCACGCAGAGCCAGCTCTTCGACGCGATCTCCGCGATCCTCGGGCTGGAGGCGATCACCGACGCCGACCAGCGGCTGATGGCCGCCGCCCGGCCCGTCGACGCGGCCGTCAAGGAGGTACGCGCCCGGCGCGCCGCGCTCGCCGAGGAGCTGACCGGCGTCGCCGACGACCGGGCCCGACGGGCGGCCGTACTACTGAAGGGACGCGGCGCGGTCGACCTGACGGCGCTGGGCGCTGTCCTCGACGAACCGGAGGAACTCGCCGCCGACGGGCCGCTGCTGCTGTGCCGGCGACTGGTCGAGCTACGCGTGCCGGCGGTGGCGGAGATGACGCGGCTGGCGGAGCAGCTGCGCGAGGCGTCCGCCGAGGTGCAACGGCACGACGGCGGGCGGAACCGGGCGGCGCTGCGCAGCGCGGAGCTGCTCCGCCTCGCCATCGAGCACCACGAGGACACCGGCGACGGGCCGTGTCCGGTCTGCGCCACGGGCAGCCTCGACGGGGACTGGCGCAGCGCCGCTGGCGAGTCGCTGGAGCGGCTGCGGGCCCGTAGTCTCGCCGCCCAGTCGGCGGCGGCGCGGCTGACCGCTCTGCTGCGACAGGCGCACCACCTGATCGACGACCTCACCGTGCCGGAGGTCGACCCGACGGATTCGCCGCTCAATGAGCCGCGTGACGCGACGGAGTCGCCGCTGGACGGCCCCCGTGACGTGGCGAAGGTGCCGCTGGACGGGCATGTCGGTGCGGTGGAGGCGCCGCTGGACGGGCTGCGCGAGGCGGTGGCGGCGCTGCGGCGCGTACCCGCGGAGCCGGTCGAACTGGCGGCGCACCTGGACGCGCGGTATCCGGCGGTCGTGGCCGCGGCGGGGGCGGCCCGCGCGCACGCGGAAGGGGTCCTGCGGCAGCGCGACAGCGGGTGGCGGCGGGCGGCGGCCGAGCTGCGAGGCTGGGGCGACGCCGCGGCCCGGCTGCCCGAGCGGGAGGCGACGTTAGCCCGGGTGAAGGCGGCGCGGGCCTGGCTGAAGTCCACCGCCGCGCGGCTGCGCAACGAGCGGGTGGCGCCGTTCGCGGAGCACTCGCAGCGGATCTGGGCGCAGCTGCGCCAGGAGAGCAACGTCGAGCTGGGCGCGATGACCCTGGAGGGAACGAACACCCGGCGGCGGGTGGCGTTCCCGGTCAGCGTGGACGGCGCCGACAACGGCACCGCGCTCGGCGTCATGAGCCAGGGTGAGATGCACGCACTCGGGTTGGCGACGTTCCTGCCGCGCGGGTGCGCGCCGGAGAGCCCGTTCCGGTTCATCGTCGTCGACGACCCGGTGCAGAGCATGGACCCGGCCAAGGTCGACGGCCTGGCCCGGGTGCTCGCCGCGCTGGCCGAGCAGCGGCAGGTGGTGGTCTTCACCCACGACACCCGGCTGCCGGACGCGGTGCGCCGGCTCGAGGTGGGCAGGGCCCGGATCGTCGAGGTGATCCGTGCGGAGCGGTCCGTGGTCACGTTGCGGCCCGCCTCCGATCCGGTGACGCGCTACCTCGACGACGCGTACGCGCTGGCGCGCAACGAGGAGATCGCCGCCGAGGTGCGCGGGCCGGTGGTGGCGGAGCTGTGCCGCTCGGCGGTGGAGGCGGCCTGCCACCGCATGGTGTGGCGGCAGCGGGTAGCGCGCGGGGTGCCGCACGACGACATCGAGGCGGCCATCGTGGACGCCTCCCGGAGGTTGACCACCACGCTCGCGTTGGCCCTGTTCGACGACGCCGACCGGGGCGGGGACGTGCTCGGCTGCCTGAGTCGCCGGTACGGGTCGCGGGCGGTGGCCGCGTACAAGGCGTGTCGGGAGGGCGTGCACGGGTCGTACCTGGCGGACCTGCCGGGCCTGGTCGCGGACGCCCGCCTGCTGACGGAGGCGCTGCGGTGACCGCGCCGACGCCACAGCGCTGCCTGGCGGCGGCCGAGGAGTTGCTGCATGGTGCCGGCGCGTTCGGCGGGGCCGCCGTCGCCGGCGGCTGGTGGCCCCGGGCGTGTGCCTGCCTGATCCGGCTCGCGCTCGAAGGTGGCATCGACGCCTACTGGCGGCGGACCAGGCCGGCGGTGGCCGGGTGCCGGCAGGGCCGGGCGAAGCAGCTGATGCTGCGCGGCCGGCTCGGCCCCGGCGTCGTCGTCGCCCGCCGCGTCGCGTTCGCCTGGGCGACCCTGTCGGCCGCCGCCCACCATCACTGCTACGAGCTGGCGCCGACGGCCGCGGAGCTGCGTCGCCTGCACACCGAGGTGGGTGCCCTGCTCGCCCGGCTCGACGGAGCGGCGGAACGTGAAGGATGACGTGCCGTTAGATCAGGGCAGTACGGCCACGGCCTGGATCTCGATCAACAGGTGCGGGTGGGGCAGTTGGTGTACGGCGACGGTGGTGCGGGTGGGGCCGGTGGCGTCGAAGT
>NZ_JBAKHL010000032.1:0-74320 GCF_036902715.1 Micromonospora sp. CPCC 205546 | reverse complement strand
GGCCGTGCCGGGCGCGGCCGGGCGCGGCCGGGCGCGGCCGGCGGGCCGGCGCGTCCGCCGCCCCCGGGCCCGCCCGGCGCGTGCCGACCGGGGAGAATGGCGGGCGGACGGCCCTTTCACGCGCAGACGGAGGACGCATGGCCTGGCACGTACGCGGCGTGGTGCTGCCCGACGACGAGGTCCGTGACCTGTGGCTGGTCGGCGACCGGGTCACCTTCACCCCCGTCCCCGGCGCGGAGACCATCGCCGACGGCGGGTTCGTGCTGCCCGGCCTGATCGACGCGCACTGCCACATCGGTATCGCCCGCGGCGGCGCCCCGGTCACCTCGCTCGACCAGGCCCGCGAGCTGGCCCGCGTCGATCGCGACGCCGGGATCCTCGCCATCCGCGACGCCGGGTCGCCGTACCCGTACCCCGAGCTCGACGACGAGCCCGACCTGCCGCGGCTGGCCCGCGCCGGCCGGCACGTCGCGCCGCCGAAGCGCTACCTGCGCGACATCGGCGTCGAGGTCGGCGCGGCGGAGGTGGCCGCGACGGTGACCGCGCAGGCGCGCGCCGGCAACGGCTGGGTGAAGCTGGTCGGCGACTGGATCGACCGGGGCGTCGGCGACCTCGCCCCGGCGTGGGACGCCGACACCATGACGGCCGCCGTCCGGGCCGCGCACGCCGCCGGGGTGCGCGCCGCCGTGCACACCTTCTCCGAGTCGGCCGTCGAGATCATGGTGCGCGCCGGGGTGGACTCGGTGGAGCACGGCACGGGCCTGAGCCTGGACCTCATCGACGAGATGGCCCGCCGGGGCACCGCCCTCGTCCCCACGATGATCAACATCCGGACCTTCGGCGGGATCGCCGAGCAGGCGCGGGCCAAGTTCCCCGGCTACGCCGAGCACATGCTCGCCCTGCGCGACCGCTTCCCCGAGGTGGTCCGCTCGGCGCACGAGGCCGGCGTGCCGATCTACGTGGGCACCGACGCCGGCGGCGGCATCGACCACGGCCTCGCCGCGGAGGAGATGCTGCTGCTGCACGAGCAGGCCGGCATGTCCACCATCGACGTGCTCGCCGCCGCGTCCTGGCGGGCCCGCGAGTGGCTCGGCTTCCCCGGCCTGGTCGAGGGCGGCCTGGCGGACCTCGTCGTCTACGCCGAGGACCCGCGCGCCGACCTGCGCGCCGTACGCGACCCCGCCCGCATCGTGCTGCGCGGTCGCGTCGTGCGCTGACCCCGACGGCCGGTCAGCCGGTCCCGTCGCCCCGGGTGACCGCGTGCACGAGCAGGAACACCGCCAGGTCGGCGAGGGCGGCGGCCGTCTGCGCGACGGGGGCGCCGGGCAGGACGATGTGGCTGATCACCAACCGGACGACCGAGTCCGTGGCGAAGGCGACCGCGTCCCGGTCGGCGCCCGGCAGCACGTCGTCGGCCCACTCCAGCAACACCTCGGTGGCCTCGGTCAGGACCAGCTCCGAGCGGGTGGTGAGGTAGGGCAGCAGGTCGTCCGAGCCGCCCCGGGAGCTGGTCAGGACGGCCTTGATCAGCGGGTCGTCGACCGCCTGCGTGAGGGTGTGCGAGATGGTGGCGTGCGCGGCGGCCCGGACGTCGTCGCCGTGCGCGCGCAGCAGGGCGCGTACGTCGCCGACGAACCGGTCGACCTCCTGCCGGGCGAGCGCCTCGGCCAGCCCCGCCTTGGTGCCGAACTCGTTGTAGACCGTCTGCCGGCTGACCCCCGCCGCCCGCGCGACGGCACCCATCCGGACGCCGTCCCAGCCGGTCGCGATGGTCAACGCCCGAGCGGCCTCGACGATCGCCTCCCGGGAACGGGTGCCGTCCCTCACCTCACCCATGGTGGTCGAATCCTAGCCCGGCCGCACCGACCGGCACGGCGGAGACAGGCGACGTCGCGCCCGATGGCGTCGTCCCTTCGGCCGACGCATAGGATCTGCGGTCATGGCACGCGTGCTCACTCCCCGTGCGGAGGACTTTCCCCGCTGGTACCAGGACCTGATCGCCAAGGCGAAGCTGGCCGACAACGGCCCGGTCCGCGGGACCATGGTCATCCGACCGGCCGGCTACGCCATCTGGGAGCGGATGCAGGCCGAGATGGACGCCCGGATCAAGGCGGCGGGCGCGGAGAACGCGTACTTCCCGCTCTTCATCCCCGAGAGCTACCTCAAGCGCGAGGCCGAGCACGTCGAGGGCTTCTCGCCGGAACTCGCGGTGGTCACGCACGGCGGCGGCAAGCAGCTCGCCGAGCCGGTGGTGGTGCGCCCCACCAGCGAGACCGTCATCGGCGAGTTCATGGCCAAGTGGATCGACTCCTACCGGGACCTTCCGCTGCTGCTCAACCAGTGGGCGAACGTGGTCCGCTGGGAACTGCGCCCCCGCATCTTCCTGCGCACCAGCGAGTTCCTCTGGCAGGAGGGGCACACGGCGCACGCGACCCGCGACGACGCCCGCGCCTACGCCCGCCGGATCCTGCACGAGGCGTACGAGGACCTGATGGTCAACGTGCTCGGCATCCCGGTGGTCGTCGGCCTCAAGACGGCCCGTGAGCGCTTCGCCGGCGCCACCGCCACCTACACCTGCGAAGGCATGATGGGCGACGGCAAGGCGCTCCAGCTCGGCACCAGCCACGAGCTGGGGCAGAACTTCGCCAGGGCCTTCGACATCAGCTACTCCTCCGCCGAGGGCGGCCGGGAGCACGCCTGGACGACCTCCTGGGGCACCTCCACCCGCATGCTCGGCGGCCTGATCATGTGTCACGGCGACGACAACGGCCTGCGGGTGCCGCCGAAGCTGGCGCCCGTGCAGGCGTACGTCATGGTGGTCAAGGACGGCGAGGGCGTCGGCGAGGCGGCGGGCAGGCTGCGCGACGCGCTGCGCGACGCGGGCGTGCGGGTCGCGCTCGACGACCGCGTCGACACCCCGTTCGGCCGCCGGGCCGTCGACGCCGAGCTGCGCGGCTATCCGGTACGCGTCGAGGTCGGCCCCCGCGACCTGGCCGCCGGCAACGCGGTCGTGGTGCGCCGCACGGACGGCTCGAAGTCCCCGACGCCGGTGGCCGACGTGGTGACCGCCGTGCTGGCCGCTCTCGACGCCGACCAGCGGGCCCTGCACGACCAGGCGCTGGCCCACCGGCTCTCCCGCACGGTCGAGGTGTCGACGCTGGCCGAGGCGATCGAGGCGGCGGCCACCGGCTGGGCCATGGTGCCGTGGTCGGCGGTCGGCGTCCAGGGCGAGGCCGAGGCGAACGGCCAGGGCGTCACGGTGCGCTGCCTGCTGCGCGCCGACGGCTCGGTGCCCGACTCGGAGGACGAGCCCGACCTGGTCGCCGTCCTGGCCCGCGCCTACTGACCGACCCGTACGCCGCCCGGCCGGTCCCGCCTCGCGGGGCCGGCCGTCCGCGTTGCGCCACCCGGCGGGTCGACGGGCCGGGGGCCCGCCGCCCGCCGGTAGGGTCGGTGCGTGAGATTCGAACCTGGGCGGCTGATCGTGCACCGCAACGTGCGCCGGGGCCGGATCGGCTGGGTACGCGCCGCGCGCGTGGTCAGCGACGACGACCGGGGCCTGCTGCTCTGGGTGGCCCGCGACTCCCCGGTCGCGAGCGAGGTCACCGAGGCCGGGCTGGGCATGCGGGCGGTGCCGTTCACCGAGTGGATCTCGTCGTCGTACCGCCTGGCCACCGGCCGGTGGGACGGCCCCTCCGTGCTCAAGTTCCTGCCCGCCGGGGCGGCCCACTCCGTGTGGTGGTTCCGCGACGCGCACGACCGCTTCGCCACCTGGTACGTCAACCTGGAGGAGCCCGGGGTGCGCTGGGACGACGGCACGCTCGCCGGCGTCGACATGGTGGACCAGGACCTCGACGTGGTCGTGCGCCCGGACCGGGGCTGGGAGTGGAAGGACGAGGGGGAGTTCGTCGAGCGGCTGGCCTTCCCCGACCACTACTGGGTGCCCGACGCGGACGCGGTCCGGGCCGAGGGGAAGCGGGTGATCGCGTTGGCCGAGGCGGGGGAGTTCCCGTTCGACGGCACCTGGTGCGACTTCACCCCGCCGCCCGACTGGATCGTCCCCGACGAGCTGCCGCCCGGCTGGGACCGCCCCCCGGTGCGCTGACCCCGCCGCGCGAGAAGCCGGACCAGCCTCAGCCGGTGTGCTTTCGGTCACTTCCGCCGCCCGGTGGGTGACCCGGGGCGGTCCGGTGTGAGAGATCCGGGTCCGATCTGGCAGAATGGCTGGCTGGTATCCGGCGCGTGTCCGGCGCCCTCTAACCCGGGCACGTCGCCAGTCCACCGAGCAGTCTCCGGCCCAACCCCACTGTGCCGGTCGACACTCACCCGTGCACCGCCCGTATTGGGCAGGTGAGATCGCAACAGGAGCGAAACAACTGTGGCCGTAAAGATCCGGCTCCTGCGGATGGGCAAGATCCGCAACCCGCAGTACCGCATCGTCATCGCCGACTCGCGCACCAAGCGCGACGGCCGGGCGATCGAGTTCGTCGGGGTCTACCAGCCGAAGGAAGACCCTTCGGTGATCGAGGTCAAGTCGGAGCGGGTCCAGTACTGGCTGTCCGTCGGCGCCCAGCCGAGCGAGGCGGTGCAGCGGCTGCTGGAGCTGACCGGTGACTGGCAGAAGTTCAAGGGCCTGCCGGCCCCGCCGCCGCTGAAGGTCGCCCCGGAGCGGGTCGACCGCACCGCGGCGTACGAGGCCGAGGCGAAGGCCGCCGCCGGCCTGGCCGAGGCTCCGGCCAAGCCGGCCAAGAAGGCCGCCAAGGCCGAGGCTCCGGCCGAGGCGCCGAAGACCGAGGCTCCGGCCGAGGCGCCGGCTGCCGCTGCCGACGCCGGTGAGCAGGCCTGACATGCCTCTGCGTCCGGCGTTGGAGCACCTGGTCAAGGGCATCGTCGACCACCCCGATGACGTACGCGTCCGGATGGTCGACTCCCGTCGGGGCAAGCGGCTGGAAGTCCGCGTGCACCCGGAGGACCTCGGCACGGTGATCGGGCGGTCCGGCCGGACCGCCAAGGCGCTGCGTCAGGTGATCGGCTCCATCGGCGGGCGCGGCGTACGCGTCGACATCGTCGACTCGTACTGATGCTGCTCATCGTCGGCAGGATCGGCAAACCGCACGGCATCCGCGGTGAGGTCACCGTGGAGGTGCGGACCGACGAACCCGAGGCGCGGTTCGCCCCAGGCATGGTGCTGCGCACCACGCCTGGGGCGACGCCCCGGGCCGCGTCCACCGATCGGGTGCCGCGCACCGGACCCGGCGCGGCCGGCGACGGCTCGGCGGCCGTGCCCGAGCAGGGTGTCGCGTTCCGGGTGCCCGACGAACTGGTCGTGGAGTCCGCCCGCTGGCACCAGGAGCGGATGCTGGTCGCGTTCGAGGGCATCGGGGACCGGGACGTCGCCGAGGCGCTGCGCGGCACGCTGGTCGGGGTCGACAGCGCCGACGTCGCGCCGCCGGAGGACCCGGAGGAGTTCCACGACCACCAGCTCGTCGGGCTGGCCGTGGTCACCCCGCAGGGAGACCGGCTGGGCGAGGTGGCCCGGATCGACCACGCCCCCGCCTCCGACCTGCTGGTGCTGCGCCGCCCCGAGGGCGGCACCGCGCTCATCCCGTTCGTCAGGGCGATCGTCCCCGAGGTTGACCTCGCCGGCGGTCGCGTCGTCGTCGACCCGCCGGCCGGTCTGCTCGATCTGTAGAACCGCTGGAGCACCCCCGCATGCGCGTCGACATCGTGTCGATCTTCCCGGAGTACCTCGCCCCGCTGGATCTGTCGCTGATCGGCAGGGCGCGGGCGAACGGCACCCTGCGGCTGGCCGTACACGATCTGCGGCTCTGGACCCACGACGTGCACCGCACGGTCGACGACACGCCCTACGGCGGCGGCCCCGGCATGGTGATGCGGCCGGAGCCGTGGGGTGAGGCGCTCGACGCCCTCGCCCCGGCGGAGGTCACCCCGCCCCGGCTGGTGGTGCCGGCCCCGACCGGCGCCCCCTTCACCCAGGCGATGGCGCACGACCTGGCCGCCGAGGCGCACCTGCTCTTCGCCTGCGGCCGGTACGAGGGCATCGACCAGCGGGTGCTCGACCACGCCGCCACCCGGATGCCGGTGACCGAGGTCTCGCTCGGCGACTACGTCCTCTTCGGCGGGGAGGTGGCCGTGCTGGTGATCATGGAGGCGGTCACCCGGCTGCTGCCCGGGGTGCTCGGCAACGCGGGCTCGCTGGCGGAGGAGTCGCACGCCCACGGGCTGCTGGAGGCCCCCATGTACACGAAGCCGGCGACCTGGCGCGGGCTGGAGGTGCCGGAGGTGCTCCGCTCCGGCGACCACGGCAGGATCGCCCGCTGGCGGCGGGACGAGGCGCTGACCCGCACCGCGACGCGCCGTCCCGACATGCTCGCCGCGCTGGACCCGGAGCTGCTGGACAAGCGGGACGTCGCCGCGCTGGACCGGGCCGGGTTTCAGGTGCCGCCGGGGGATGTGGCAAAGTAGGGGGGTTGCCGCAACCGGCCGCGCCGCGGACGGCTGCGAGGATCCCCGACCGGGGTCGGGTCACCGACCACCACCCGGGGATCAGAATCACCCACCTCGCGCACCGATTGACGGTGTGCCGTGAGCCTCACGAGGACGCAGCGATGAACATCCTGGACGCCCTTGACGCCCAGTCGAAGCGCACCGACCTCCCCGACTTCCGTGCCGGTGACACCGTCAAGGTGCACGCCCGGGTCGTCGAGGGCAACCGGTCCCGTGTCCAGATCTTCCAGGGCGTCGTCATCCGCCGCCAGGGTGACGGTCTGCGCGAGACCTTCTCGGTCCGCAAGATCAGCTTCGGTGTCGGTGTCGAGCGCACCTACCCGATCAACAGCCCGGGCATCGACCGGATCGAGGTCGTGACCCGCGGTGACGTGCGCCGGGCCAAGCTCTACTACCTGCGCGAGCTGCGCGGCAAGAAGGCCAAGATCAAGGAGAAGCGCGAGAAGCAGCCCAGCTGACCCTCGCGCTCGCCACGCCGCCCGAGCTGCGCGTATGTCGTACCGACCGGACCGCACTACCCTGGTCGCTACGGGCGCAGCCGGGCGACGTCCCGCCACCACGGCGGAGCGACGGCCACTACCGCCCGGGGAGCCCCGACGGGGTTCCCGGGCGGTAGTGTCATTTCTGCTGACCGGAGAGTGGCGTGGTGCAGACGCTTGACGAGGACGGCGCCGTCGACCCGTGGCGACGTCGGGCCCGCCGGCCGCGCCGGCAGATGCCCCTCTGGCAGGAGCTGCCGCTGCTGCTCGTCGTCGCGTTCTGCCTCGCGGTGCTGATCCGCACGTTCCTGCTCCAGGCGTTCTTCATCCCCTCCGGCTCGATGGAGGACACCCTCCTCGTCGGCGACCGCGTCCTGGTCAACAAGGTCGTCTACGACGTACGCGACCCGGTGCGTGGCGAGGTCGTCGTCTTCCGGGGCACCGAACGCTGGGCCCCGCAGGTCGACGAGGAGCCGGAGCCAGGCTTTGCCGGCAAGCTCAGCCGCACCGTCGGCGACCTGGTCGGCGTCAGCCGCCCCGGCGAGAAGGACTTCATCAAGCGGGTCATCGGGCTGCCCGGCGACCGGGTGAGGTGCTGCGACGCCGAGGGGCGGGTGCTGGTCAACGGCACCCCGCTCGACGAGTCGTCGTACGTCCTGCGGGACTCGCCGCTCGACATCCCGCCCAACCCCCGCGAGTGCCGTTCCCGGCGCTTCGAGGAGGTCGTGGTCCCGCCCGGGCAGATCTTCGTGATGGGCGACCACCGCATGGTCTCCCAGGACGCCCGCTGCCAGGGGCCGGTGCCGATCGAGAACGTGGTGGGTCGGGCGTTCACGGTGGTCTGGCCCTCGTCGCGCTGGAGCACCCTGTCGGTGCCCGCGACGTTCGACGACGTCGCCGACGCGCCGGCCGCCTCCACCGGCGCCCCGCCCCCGGTGCGCCCCACGCCGGACGGTGGTGTGGTGCTGTTCGTCCCGGCCGCTGCCGCGCTCGCCGTTCTCGCGCGTTCCGGACGGTGGCGTCCGGTCGGGCAACGTAGGCTCGTGCCGTGATTGACGAGCAGACCGACAAGCCGCGCAGCTCCTTCTGGAAGGAGCTGCCCATCCTCCTGGGTGTGGCGATCCTGGTCGCGGTGCTGGTGCGTGCCTTCGTGCTGCAGACCTTCTTCATCCCCTCCCCGTCGATGGAGAACACCCTCCAGATCGACGACCGGGTGCTGGTCAACAAGCTGGTCTACGACTTCCGGTCCCCGCGCCGGGGCGAGGTGATCGTCTTCAAGGCCCCCATGGAGTGGAGCGCCAACCCCGACGGCGAGGACTTCATCAAGCGCGTCATCGGCGTGGGCGGCGACCACGTGGTCTGCTGTGACGCGCAGGACCGACTGGTGATCAACGGCAGGTCGCTGGACGAGCCCTACATCTTCCCTGGCGACAAGACCGCCGAGGAGTTCGACATCACCGTCCCGAAGGGCCGGCTCTGGGTGATGGGCGACCACCGCGAGGCGTCGGGCGACTCGCTGGAGCACTGGCAGCAGTCCGGTCAGGACATCACCGTCGCCACCATCCCCGAGGGCGACGTCGTGGGGCGGGCCTTCACCGTCTTCTGGCCCTTCGGCCGGGCCACCTGGCTGAGCGTCCCCGAGCCGTTCGAGGCCATTCCCCAACCGTAGGGGTCGCCGGGCGTGGGCGTTGTCGGCGGTGTCTGGCAGGCTGGTGCGGTGACCGTCTACACCCCCCGGCGCGCGGCGCGCGTCCTGCTCGTCGACGCGGCGGGTCGGGTGCTGCTCTTCTGCGGCTCCGACCCGGCCCGTCCCGAGCACGGCCGCTGGTGGTTCACCCCCGGCGGCGGCCTGGACGCGGGGGAGACCTATCCCGAGTGCGCGGCGCGGGAGTTGGCCGAGGAGACCGGGCTGCGGCTGCCGGCCCCGGCGTTCGGCGCGCCCGTGCACCGCGACCTGACGGAGTTCCCCTTCGACGGCGTGTGGTACCGGCAGGAACAGGAGTTCTTCCTGGTGCGGGTGACGGGTCACGAGGTCGACACCGCGGGGTTCAGCGAGATCGAGCGGGCCAGCGTCGCCGCGCACCGGTGGTGGCCGCCGGACGAGCTGGCCGCCAGCGGCGAGCGCTACTACCCGCCGGACCTGCCGGCGGTGCTGGCCCGGGCGCTGGCCGCCACGGCGGCGCCGACCGTCGGAAAGGACGCGTCGTGCTGACGCCGCCGCGCACGGTGGTGCGCCGCGAGGGCGGGCTCTACGCGCTGGAGCGCGCGTTGCAGCGGCGTGGCTTCCGGCACGTCGCCGGGGCCGACGAGGCGGGTCGCGGCGCCTGCGCCGGGCCGCTGGTCGCCGCCGCCGCGATCCTGCCCGAGGGGCGACGCGGGGAGATCGACGGGCTGGCCGACTCCAAGCTGCTCACGCCCGCCAGCCGGGAGCGGATCCACGACGAGGTCGTGGCCCGCGCGCTCGCGTACGCCGTGGTGGTCGTCGAAGCCGAGGAGGTCGACGAGCGGGGCCTGCACGTGTGCAACCTCGCCGCGATGCGCCGCGCGCTGGCGTCGCTGACGACCCGCCCCGACTACGTGCTGACCGACGGCTTCGGGGTCGACGGCCTCGACGTGCCGGGGCTGGCGGTGTGGAAGGGCGACCGGGTGGCGGCCTGCGTCGCGGCGGCGAGCGTGCTCGCGAAGGTCACCCGGGACCGGATCATGGTCGAGATGGACGGGACGTACCCGGGTTACGGGTTCGCCGAGCACAAGGGTTACATCACCGCGGAACACACCGCGGCGCTGCGGGAGCGGGGGCCGTGCCGGGAACACCGGTTCTCGTACGTGAACGTGGCGACGGTGTCCGGTCGCGACGGCGCCCCGCCCCGGGCGCGTCGGCCGGCCGGCGCGAGGTGGGACGAGCCGATGGAGCGCTCCTGCCCGCCAGGGGGTACCGTCGGCGTGGCGTTGGGCGAGCAGCCTCAGCCTCCGGCGTCGGTGGGGGAAGATGTGGTCATGGAAGGCGGAGTGCGATGAGCGCGGAAGACCTCGAGAAGTACGAGACCGAGATGGAGCTGCAGCTCTACCGGGAGTACCGCGACATCGTCCGCCAGTTCTCCTACGTGGTGGAGACGGAACGCCGCTTCTACCTGGCCAACCAGGTCGACCTGCACGTGCGCAACTCCGACGGCGAGGTCTACTTCGAGGTCGAGATGCACGACGCCTGGGTGTGGGACATGTACCGTCCCGCCCGGTTCGTGAAGAACGTCCGGGTGATGACCTTCAAGGACGTCAACGTCGAGGAGTTGGAGAAGCCCGACATCTCGCTGCCCGCCGACTCCGGCTTCGGCGGCTGACCCACCGCTGCTGGCGCCCGGCGGTCGCACCGTGGGGCGTGCGGCCCGCCGGCGCCCCCACCCGCCGCGAGGTCGCCGGCCGCCCGGCGGTCGGCTTCAGTCCGACAGCACCACGACCTCGACCCGCTGGACGAGGTTGTTGGCGAAGCCGCCCCGGTTCCACGGCTGCTCGACCGGCTGGCTACGGCCGGAGGCGTCGGTGGCGCGGGCCCCGAGGACGTGCCGCCCGGGCTGGGCCGTCCACTCGTAGCGCCATCGGCGCCAGGCGAACTCCCCGCCGGTCTGGGTGTCCAGGCTGGCCGGTCGCCAAGTGGCCCCGCCGTCGGTGGTGACCTCCACCGAGGCGACCGGGGCGTGGCCGGACCAGGCGCGACCGTCCAACGTGCACGGGCCGGGCCGCAGCACGCGGGTACGGGACATGAAGTCGGGAAAGCCGGGTGGCCGGACCAGCGCCCGTGGCTCGATCCGGGTCACCGGCACCCCGGGGTCGGCGGCGTCCCGGCGCAGCCGGTAGGCGACCGCGTTCTGGTAGCCGTCGAACGCCTGGGTGCGTACGTCGATCGCGCGCAGCCACTTGACGTGCGCCATGCCGTACCAGCCGGGCACGATCAGCCGCAGCGGGGCACCGTGCTGCGGCAGCAACGGGGCGCCGTTCATCTCGTACGCCAGCAGCACCTCCTCGCGCAGCGCGTCGGCGGCCGGCAGCGCCCGCTGGTAGTCCTGCTCGACGCCGCGTTCCACGCCGTGGTCGGCGCCCGTGAAGACCACGTCCACGGCGTCGGCGGCGATGCCCGCCTCGCGCAGCAGCGGCGCCAGCGGGGTGCCCGTCCACTCCGCGTTGCCGACGGCCTCGACCAGCCACGGCTGGCTGACCGGCCGGGGGTGCAGCAGGGCGCGCCCGTTGCCCGCGCACTCCAGCGTGACCCGGCGGGTGATCCGGGGTCGCTCGCGCAACGCGGCGAGGTCGAGGGTCAGCGGCCGGTCCACCGCGCCGGACACGCTCAGCGCGTGCGTGTGCGGGTCGAGATCGGGGATGTCGTAGTGGATGAGCAGGTAGTGCAGGCCCGCCGGGGTCACGTCGTAGCGCAGCGCCTCCAGCGGGATGCCGTGGTTGCGGGCGGCGAGCTGCAACTCCTCGGTGGTGATCCCCTCGCCGGGCTCCGCCACCCGGGAGGGCCCGCTGACGTCGTCCACAGTGGTCATCGAGGCCTCCCCGGGGCCGGACGGCGGCGACTCCGCCGTGCGTCCGTCCCAGCCTAGGGTCATGCCGGCGGCGGCGGGGCCCGCCCGCGGGCGCGGCGTCGTCCCGGCTGCCCGTCCCGCCGTCGAAAGTCATTCGATGAACGTGAACATCGTCGCGCCGGGTGGCAGGGGCCGGGGCACGCCCAGGAAGCGGTGCGCCCCCACACCCACGCCGTCCGCGGGGCTGCTGACCGTACCCGCGGTGAACCCCTCCTCCACGAACCAGCCACGGATGGCCGGCACGAGGTCGGGTGCGCGCCGGTGCCGGGTCCAGAGCACGGTCCCGCCCGTCGCGCAGAGCGCCGCGCAGTGCCGCACCGTGGCGCGTACGTCCGCCTCGCTGATGTTGCCGAAGACCCCGCAGACCAGCACCAGGTCGGCCGGGACCAGATCGGCGTACGCGTCGGTGCGGGCCGCGTCGCCGGTCACCACCTGCACGGCGGACAGTCCCGCCGCGCGGGCGGCCGACCGTGCCACCTCCGCGTTGCGCGGATCCCGCTCCACCAACCGGGAGGTCACGTCGTCGCGGCGGGGGTGGGCCGCCAGTTCGGGAAGCAGGTCGCGTCCCTGGCCGGCGCAGAGGCTGATCGCCCGCACCGGACCCGGTGGGGCGGCGTCGAGCGCCGCACGCACCCGCAGCCGCACCTGCGCGAGCCGGCGGGACAGCGCCGAACCCGCCTCGTCGTAGTCCCCGTGCCAGGCGTACCAGTCCCGCGTCACCCCTCGCAGCCTAGAGGCCCCGGGACCGCCGGGCGATCCGTCACGCGCGCCCCTAGCAGATCCCTCGGCGCGGCGGGGCTCGTCCACAGGAGCACCGTCGTCCACAGGCGAGGGCGCCGGGGATGGCGCGGACGCGCGGGCGCCGAGCAGGCTGCGCCCATGCGACCTGCCGCCCGTACCGCCGTCGCGCTCGGCGCCGTCCTGCTGTCCCTCGGGCCCTCCGCGCCCGTCGCCCGACCGGTCCCGGCGTCGCCACGACCGTTCGTCGCGGCGGCGTCGTTAACGGCGGCGCTGTCGTTGGCGGCGGCGTCGTCTCAGAACGCGTGGCCCGGGACGGCGCCGTCGGGGGCGGTGTCGTCCGGGATCGCGTCGGTCCGGGGCCTGCCGTCCGGGGCCGTGCGGTTCCGGTGGCCGCTCGACGGGGTCCCGCGCCCGGTGCGTCGCTTCGATCCGCCGCCACGGCCCTGGCTGCCCGGGCACCGGGGCGTCGACCTGGCCGCCGCGCCGGGCGCGAGCGTGCGAGCCGCCGGTGCCGGCACCGTGCTCTTCGCCGGCCTGGTCGCCGGCCGCCCCGTCGTCACCGTCGGGCACGCCGACGGCCTGCGGACCACCCACGAGCCGGTGTCGCCGGGGGTCCGCGTCGGCGACCGACTGGCCGCCGGCGCGCCGCTGGGTGTCCTCCTCGCGGGTCACCCGGGCTGTCCCGCGACCGCCTGCCTGCACTGGGGGCTGCGGCGCGGCGCCGACTACCTGGATCCGCTGGCCCTGCTCGGCCTGGGACCCGTGCGGCTGCTGCCGCTCGACGACGCCGCCCCGCACTCAGCGCTGGGCGAGCAGCGGGGGGAGCCGCACCGACAGCCGCTCGTACTCGTCGGCGGTGTTGTAGACCTGGGCGCAGAGCCGAAGCCAGCCGCGTCCGTTCCAGGCCATGACGGCCACCTCGGTGGCCAGCCGCTCGGCGATGCGTTCCCGCAGCGCCCGCGCCGCCTCGAGCGTGGCACCCAGGCCGGCCGGCAGCGGGACGATCCGCATGGCCACCCCCGGGCCGCCGGGGCCCGGCAGGTCGGCGGGGGCCACCCCGAGCGCGTCCCCCAGCACCCGTTGGCCGTACGCCGCCAGCGCGGCGTTGTGCCCGCGTACCCGGTCGACGCCGAGGCTGCGCAGCGTGAACAGGCCCACCGGCGCGGCCAGCCAGCCCGTGTAGTCCTGCGTCGCCGCCCACTCGACCCGGCGGGGGAACCCCGACTCCTGCTCCCACGAGACGGTCAGCGGTTCGATGCGTTCCCGCCACGGCGGGGCGACCACCAGCACGGCGGTGCCGCGCGGCGCGTACGCCCACTTGTGCAGGTTGCCCACCCAGAAGTCGGCGCCGACGTCGCCCACGGGCGTGGCGAGCATGCCGGGGGCGTGCGCGGCGTCGACGAGGACCGGAATCCCGTGCTCCCGGGCCACGCCGACGATCGCGGCGACGGGGAAGAGCCGGGCGGTGGCCGAGGCGAGCTGGTCCACGACGAGCAGCCGGGTCCGGCCGGGGCGCAGCCCGGCGCGGACGATCTGGACGATCTCCTCGCCGGAGGCCGTCAACGGGACGGGCAACGCCCGGGTGACCGCCCCCGTGCGCCGGCACTCCCGGGCGATGGAGAGGCCGACCGCCCCGTAGCCGTGGTCGGTGGTGAGCACCTCGTCGCCGGGACGCAGGCCGAGCGACTGGAGGACCACCGCCACCCCGGTGGTGACGTTCGGGACGAGGGCGGTGCCGTCGGGGTCGGCACCCAGGAAACCGGCCAGGTGTCGACGGGCGTGGGTGATGCGGTCGACCAGGCCCCGCGTGAAGAAGCGCAGCGGGTTGGCCTCCATCTCGTCACGCAGCCGCTGCTGGGCCCGCTGCACCGCGAGCGGCACCGCGCCGAACGAGCCGTGGTTCAGGTGGCTGACCGCCGAATCGAGTGAGAAGAGCAGGCGGGCTGCCGCGATCGGCTCGGGCGGCTGCGGGAGGCTCACCCGGTGATCGTAGCGACCCGCCGATCTCCCACCGCCGTTCCGCCGGGTACCGTCCGTCGGGCACGGCGGTCGGGGCGCCCGTCCGGGACGCGGTTCCATCGAACCGATGCCGGTAGACCGTCCTCGATCCCGGAGAATCGCTGGTCATGGACGTCGAACTGCGTTGGCCGACCGCCGCGGACCGGCAGCTCCGCGCCGAGGTGCACCGGGTGCTGCACGCGGTGGCCGAGCGGGGCGGCGCGATCGGGTACGCGGTCCCGCCCGGCCGCGCCGAGACCGACGCATGGCTGGACGGGGTGCTGGGTCTCGTCGCGGCCGGCGACGCCGCGCTGGTCCTCGCCGTGCTCGACGAGCGGGTGGTGGGCACCGGGACGTGGCGGCGCGGTCCGAAGCCGATCTTCACCCACTACGCCGACCTGGAGAAGGTCACCGCACACCCCGCCGCCCGTGGCCGCGGCATCGGTCGCCTCGTCACCGGCGCGGTGATCGACGACGCCCGCAAGGCCGGCATCGAGACCCTCGCGCTGGGCGTGCGCGGCAACAACCACGGTGCCATCGAGCTGTACGAGCGCCTCGGCTTCCGCGAGTGGGGGCGGCTGCCGAACGTCATCGAGGTGGGCGACGAACGCTACGACGACGTGCGGATGTGCCTGGACCTCGGACGCGAGCCGCACGTCGTGCTCCGGGGCTCGGCCCTCGACGGGCCGGGTTCGTCGCCGCGCCGGGCCTGAGCACCCGGCCTCCTGCCTGACAGGTCCGGCCGCCGGCGCGGGAGGCGTGCGACGGCGGGATTCAGGCGCGGGGGTGGGCCTGGCGGTAGGCGGCGCGGAGCCGCTCCACGGACACGTGCGTGTAGATCTGGGTGCTCGCCAGGGACGAGTGCCCCAGCAACTCCTGCACAGCCCGCAGGTCGGCGCCGCCCTCCAGCAGGTGGGTGGCCGCCGAGTGCCGCAGGCCGTGCGGGCTGATCGGGGGCAGGCCGGTCCCCGCCGCGTACCCGCCGACGATCCGCCGTGCCGTCGTCGGGTTGAGCCGTCCGCCACGGGCGCCGAGCAGCAGCGCGTCGCGGGAGTGCGGTGCGGCCAGCGCGGGCCGGCCGTGGCGCAGCCACTCGTCGAGCGCTCGCTGCGCCGGCACCCCGTACGGCACGGCGCGTTCCCGGCCACCCTTGCCGAACACCCGCACGACCCGTCGCGCGTGGTCGACGTCGGCGACGTCGAGGCCGCACGCCTCGCTGATCCGTACCCCCGTGCCGTAGAGCAGTTCCAGCAGCGCGCGGTCCCGCAGCAGTACCGCCTCGGCGACGCCGTCAGCCGCAGGAGGACCCGACGACCCTGGCGACCCCGGCCCGGACCCGTCGCCGGTGGGTGTCGTCGGTCGGGAGCCCTTTCCGTCTGGCGACGACGGCCGGGAGTCCTCCCCGTCGGGAGACGACGGCCCGGAGCCATCCCCGGCGGGTGACGAGGGTCGGGAGTCGTCCTCGGCAGGTGGAGACGGCGGCACGGCTGCGAACCGGCCCGGCGCTTCGACCAGGGCGGCCGCCTGGTCGGCGCGCAGCACGGTCGGCAGGTCCCGGTGGGCGCGCGGGCTGGACAGGGCGCCGGCCACGTCGGCGGGGAGCAGCCCGGTGCGGTGCGCCCACGCGCTGAATGTCCGCGCCGAGGCCGCCCGTCGGGCGAGCGACGTCCGTGCGGCCCCCGTCGTCCGCTGCTTCGCCAGCCAACTGCGCAGCACGGCGAGGTCCAGCTCCGGCAGTTCGGCGCAGCCCATCCGGCGGGCGTGGTCCAACAGCGACACCACGTCACCGACGTACGCCCGGACGGTGTGGGCGGACCGGTTGCGCACCGCGGCGAGGTGCCCGGCGAAGTCGTCCACCGCCTCGCGCATCGCCGGTGGGAGGGCCTCGTGGGCCGCCCGGGTGCCGTTCGCTCCCCGGCTCACCGCGGTCCCCTCGCAGCCGCCCGCCGGGCGCCCGGCATGCCTCGCGTGGGCCTTGCCGCCCCGCCAGGCCGAGCCACGGACACCGCCTGGCCGGGCCGCACGGGACGCCGCACCCCTCGGTGCACCCCGGTGCGGATAGAGGCCGTGGCGGTGGTGGGCGGCGGATCCTCGGACGGCACGGGACCAGCCTACGGCCGTCCGGCACCACCGGCAGGGCACTGGGCCGTGGCCGGGCACCGGTCGCCCGGCGTCACCCGGCAGGGTGCCGGGGTGGCCGGGCGACCGGTCGAGCCGGCTCGCGGGTGCTTCCGGCACGGACGCGCGGCCCGGGTGATGGATTGCGGGAGCCGGTGCGCGCAGACTTGTCGTACCAACGGGTGTGGGCCCTGGTCGTGGTCGCCGCAGCGACGGGATCAGGCTCGACGAAGGGGGACCGGACATGGGGGTGGACGTCGTCCTCTACCGGGCGGTCGGGGTGGCCTCCGACCGGCGTCGCCTCGTGCCGGCCGAGGTGCTGCCCGATCCCGACGACGTACTGCTGAACCTCGTCCGGCGGGTCCGTGGCGCCGGGCGTACCCCGCTGCTCGACCGGGTGGATCCGGTCGGCGAGCTGGTGGTCCCCGCCGGCCAGACGCCGCAGCTCCTCGCCGAGGTGCGCTGCCTCGCCGAGGTGGCCCGGTCGACGCCGGAGCTGACGCACGTGCGCCGGCTGGACCGGCTGGCGCGGCGCTGCCGGCAGGACCGCGCGATGGAGATCCGCTTCGAGGGGGACTGACGGCGGTTCGCGGTCCGTCCGGCGGTTCACGGCTCGTCCGGCGTCGCCGGTCGCCCGGCGGCCGCGTGCCGGGGTCGCCCGGCGGCCGCGTTCCGGGCCGGCGGGGGCGCGAGGGCGTACCCGTCGTCGCGGCGGAGCACCAGGGCCAGTTCCTCGAGCATCGACAGCTTCCGCAGGGCGGTACGGACGGGCACCCCGGCCCGCGCGGCGAGGACGTCCACGTCGACCGCGCCCCGGCGGGGCAACGCCTCGACGACGGCCCGTGCGTCGTCGTCGAGCAGGTCGACCGGCTGCTGCGGGCCGCGCGGTACGGGCGCCAGCTCGCCGATCCGCCCGACCTCCTCCAGCACCTGCGCGACGCCGGTCACCAGCCGGGCCTTCGGGTACTCCCGCAGCGTCTCGTGCGCGCCGACCGACATCGCCGACGTGACCGGGCCGGGCACCACCATGCTGGGTTTGTCCAGGGCGAGCGCCCGGTGGGTGGTCTGGGTCGCGCCGCTGCGGGCGGCCGCCTCCACCAGCACCGTGCCGAGGGTGCCCGCCGCGATCACCCGGTTGCGGATGAGGAACCGGGGTCGGAGCGGATCGGCCCCCGGCATCCACTCGCTGACCAGCAGCCCGGTGTCGGCGATCCGGTCGAACAGCGCCGCGTTGCCCATCGGGTAGGGGCGGTCGACCCCGCAGGCGAGCACGGCCACGGTGAGGCCACCGGCGTTGAGCGCGCCCCGGTGGGCCGCGGCGTCGATGCCGAAGGCTCCGCCCGAGACGACGGTCCAGTCCCGGTCGGCCAGCCCGTAGCCGAGTTCCGTGGCGACGTGCGTGCCGTACCCGGTGGCGGCGCGGGCACCGACGACCGCGACGGAGCGGTCGAACGCCTCTGCGAGCGGCCACGAGCCGCGTACCCAGAAGCAGAGCGGGGGAGCGGTCTCGACGTCCACCCGCCGGTAGGCGCCGGGCAGCCGGAGCCGGCGCAGGTCGCCGACCCGGACGGGCCACTCGTCGTCGCCGGGGACGACGATCCGGGCGCCGAGCCGGTCCGTACGGGCCAGCGCCTCGGCCGCGACGGCCCGGGCGTCGCCGGCCGCGCAACGGGCCGCCACGGTGTTGCGCAGTGTCTCCTCCGGTGCGCCCCCGTCGAGCAGCAGGTCGAGCGCCCTCGTCGGGCCGAGCCGGTCGACCAGCCGGTGCACCGACCAGGTGCCCGGCTCGGCGAGCCAGGTGAGCGCCACCCTGGCCAGGGTCTCCTCGTCGGTGCTCACGTCGCGTCCCCCGTTCGCAGTTGGATGGCCTCCCGGACGTCCTCCCGGTCGGGGCGGTCCCGACCGTCCAGATCCGCGATCGTCCAGGCCAGGCGGATGATCCGGTCGAAGCCCCGGGCCGACAGCGACCCGGCGTCCAGCCGGGCCCGCAGCTCGGCCGTGTCCGGCCCGGGCAACCGCCAGGGCGGGCGGCGCAGGTACGGGCCGGGTATCTCGGCGTTGAGCCGGTGACCGAGCACCGCCCAGCGCGCGGCCGCCGCCCGCCGGGCCGCCGCCACCCGCGCGGCGACGGTGGTGGAGGTTTCGCTGTCGACGGTGGCCTCCATCAGCTCGGCCGCCCGGAGGGGCGGCAGCTTCACCTGCACGTCGATCCGGTCCAGCAACGGCCCGGAGAGCCGGCTGAGGTAGCGCCGCCGGGCCTGCGGCGGGCACTCGCAGTACGCGTCCCCGGCCGGCTTGGCGCACGGGCACGGGTTGGCCGCCAGCACCAGCTGCGTACGGGCCGGATACTCGGCGCCGCCTCGGCTGCGAACGAGCCGGACCCGGCCGTTCTCCAGCGGCTGACGCAACGCCTCCAGCGCGCCCCGGCTGAACTCGGGCGCCTCGTCGAGGAAGAGCACGCCCCGGTGGGCGAGCGAGATCGCCCCCGGGCGGGCCAGCCCGGAGCCGCCGCCGACCAGCGAGGGCACCGTCGCCGTGTGGTGCGGCGCCTGGAACGGCGGGCGGCGCAGCAGCCGGCCGCCGGGCGGCAGCAGCCCGGCGATGGAGTGCAGCGCGGTGACCTCCAGCGCGGCCTCGTCGTCCAGCTCGGGCAGGATCGACGGGAGGCGCTCGGCGAGCATGGTCTTGCCGGCTCCCGGCGGCCCGACCAGCGCCAGGTGGTGCCCGCCCGCCGCGGCCACCTCCAGCGCCCTGCGGCCCAGCCCCTGCCCGGCGACCTCGGCCAGGTCGGGCCCGCCGCCGGCCGGCGGCGGCCCGTCGGACTCCGGCTCGATCAGGGGCGAGCCGTCGCGGATGAAGCTGACCAGCCGGTGCAGCGTGTCGACCGCCCGGACCCGGACCCCGGGGACGACCGCCGCCTCGGCGGCGTTGCCGGCCGGGACGATCACCTTCCCGACGCCGGCCCGGGCGGCCGCGGCGACCATCGGCAGCACACCGCGCACCGGCCGGACCGTGCCGTCGAGGCCCAGCTCGCCCAGCACCACCACGTGTTCCAGGGGCAGCAGCGGCAGCTCGCCGGAACCGCCCAGCAGGGCCGCCGCGATCGCCAGGTCGAACGCGGAGCCGAACTTCGGCAGGTCGGCCGGCAGCAGGTTGAGGGTGATCCGCCGGTTGGGCCACCGCTGACCGGAGTTGACCACGGCCGCGCGGACGCGGTCGCGGGCCTCGTGCAGGGCGGTGTCCGGCAGCCCCGAGATGACCACCGCCGGCAGACCGGCCGCCAGGTCGGCCTCGACCTGCACCAGGTGCCCGGTGACGCCCACCAGGCCCACGCAGAGCACCTTCGCGTAGCTCACGACACCGCCCGCCGTCGCTCGGCGCCGGACTCGGGCCCGCCCATCAGAACGCCCCCTTGAGGTGCTCGACCCGGGCGGCGCCGGCGCCGGTGAGGCGTACCGAGACGACGTCGAAGCGCACCTCGTCGGCGGTGGTGCCGGTGTCGGCGAGCCACCGGGCGGCGAGCCCCCGCAGCCGCCGTGCCTTGGCCGGTACGACCGCCTCCGCCGGCGGCCCGAACTCGTCGGTGCGGCGGGTCTTCACCTCGCAGAAGGCGAGCACCGGCCCGTCCCAGGCGATGATGTCGATCTCCCCGGCCGGGCAGCGCCAGTTCCGGGCCACCGGGCGCAGTCCCGCCCCGATCAGGTGCCGGACGGCGCACCGCTCCCCGTACGCGCCGACCGCCTGGTTCCGCTTCGTCATGTCCGGCACCGTGCACCCGACGGGCGGGCAGCCGCCGCCCCGCGCTCCGGAAGCTGTGGATGACGGAGGCGCTGTGGACGGACGGACGATCATGCCCTCGTCGTGCTACGCGGCCCGCCCCGGTGGACCGCCGTCAGGAGCCACGGGGTGCACCGCTGAGCTGGGCCTGCCCGCCCGCCGCCGTCCCGCCCAGCGTCGTCCGCGACCAGCGCCGCGCGGTGACCGACGCTCGCGAAAGCGCGGGTGTCCCGGGGGCGAATGGCGCCCGTGGAGCCGGTCGCATACGGTGCCGGGCGTGGACGGACGACGAAACTTTGTCGAAGATCAGGAGTCGCGCTGGTATCCGGCCGACCGCGACCGCGACCGCGACCGTGACCGTGAGAGCGGCTACGGGGAGGCGGACTGGCGCGGTCCGGCCGAGAGCCGATACCGGGACGACGACCTGAACGCCCCCGAGCAGCGCCGGGCCGCGGAGGACGACCGCTACGGCGACTCCACGGGGACCCGGCGCGGTGAACCAGGACGCTTCGGCGCGTCGACGGAGCCCGACTCGGGCCGCTTCGGGGCCGTCGAGCCCGACCGGGGCCGCTTCGGCGGACCGGAGGACTCCGGCCGGTTCGCGGCCACGGGACGGGAGGACTCGGGCCGGTTCGTCGTGACGGGACCGGAGGACTCCGGCCGGTTTGCCGTCACCGGCCCCGAGGACTCCGGCCGGTTCGCCGTCACGGGATCGGAGCCCGGAAGGTTCGGCGAGGGCGATTCGGGGCGCTTCGCGGCGGTACCGCCGCTCGGGGACGGCCGGTCGGAGACCGAGGGATACCGGGCCAGCCGCTCGCGTCGGGCCGAGGCGGACCCGGACGTCTCCGGGGAACTGCCCGCCGACCGCCCGGGCCGGCGCGCCGCCCGGGAATCGAGGGAGACCCGCGACGCGCTGTCGACGTCGGGCGTCGACGCCCTGGCCGGGGCGGGACCCGTGGAACGGACCGCGGAGCCGACCCGTCCGGCCCCGCTGGGCGGCTATCCGATCGTCGCGCCCGGTCGGGTGGCCGAGGCCGCGAGCCCGGCGGAGACGCCGGTCGACGAGCCGGTCCGGCCGGTCGCGCCCCCGAACCCGTTGGAGATGCCGACCGGGCCGATGCCGCCGATCGCGCCCCGCGGCGACCTCGCGCCGGGGGAGCTGCCGGCGTACCCGCCGGTGGTCGCCCCGCACCCGGGAGCGCCGGCGGGCGACGGGGTCTACCGGACCCGGCGGCCGGCGCTGGCCGCGCTCTTCACCCTGCTGGTCCTGGTGTTCGAGGTGCCCGCGATGCGGGTGCTGATCAGCGGCGTGACCGGCGACCCTGTCTCGGCCGCCGACGTCGTGGTGGGGATCTTCCTGGTCTGCGGCCTGCCGATCTTCGCGATCGGCCTGTACGGGCTGCGCACCGGCGGGCTGTCGCTGGCGGAGGGGAGCCGGGGCTGGCTGCGCCCGCCGACGGCGTACCTGACCGTCGGCCTGGTGCTCTTCGTCGCCGCCGCCCTCGCGGTCGGCTGACCCTCGACCGTCGGGACCTGACGCCCTCGGACCTGACGCCTCCGGGGCCTGACGCCGGGGGGCCGCTGCGCCTGACGCCCTCGGAGACCGCTCCGCCTGGCGGCGGGCACCGGTCCGGGCGGGCGCGCCGAGTGCCGGAAATGGGCGTTCCGACCCCTTCCCCGCACCCGAGGCATCGGGGGCGGGGAAGGGGCGTACACTGGTCGACTGGCGACCGCCTCGCGCGGTCGACCTCGCGCGCCCTCTCCACGAGCCGTCGTGGGGCGACGGCCTCCCTGGTCCCGATCTTGGTCGGGCCCGCCATGGCCGCCGACCGGGCGCCAGGACGCCCGGCTGCCTGGCCGGGCGGAACAACCAGGGACCACGAGGAGTACCCCACCATGGCCGTCGTGACCATGCGTCAGCTGCTGGAGAGCGGTGTCCACTTCGGGCACCAGACCCGGCGCTGGAACCCGAAGATGAAGCGCTTCATCTTCACCGAGCGCAACGGTATCTACATCATCGACCTGCGCCAGACCCTCGACTACATCGAGAAGGCCTACTCGTTCGTGCGCGGGACCGTCGCCGAGGGTGGCAGCATCCTCTTCGTCGGCACCAAGAAGCAGGCCCAGGAGGCCATCGCCGAGCAGGCGACGCGGGTCGGTCAGCCCTACGTCAACCACCGTTGGCTCGGCGGCATGCTGACCAACTTCCAGACGGTCTACAAGCGGCTGCAGCGGATGAAGGAGCTGGAGGCCCTGGGCGACCTGAGCGGCACCGCCGCCGGGTACACCAAGAAGGAGACCCTGCAGCTCTCCCGCGAGAAGATCAAGCTGACCCGCACCCTGGGCGGTCTGCGGGACATGCAGAAGCTTCCGGCCGCGATCTGGGTGGTCGACACCAAGAAGGAGCACATCGCCGTCGACGAGGCCCGCAAGCTGGGCATCCCGGTGATCGCGGTGCTCGACACCAACTGCGACCCGGACGAGGTCGACTTCCCGATCCCGGGCAACGACGACGCGATCCGCTCGGCCGAGCTGCTGACCAGGGTCGTGGCCGCGGCCGTCGCCGACGGCCTGATCGCCCGTTCCGGCCGTCGTCGCGGCAGCGACGAGAAGCCGGAGCCGGGCGTCGCCTCCGACGAGCCGCTGGCCGAGTGGGAGCGCGAGCTGCTCGAGGAGCCGAAGAAGGCCGACGACCAGGCGGCCCCGCAGGCCGACCAGGCGGCCCCGCAGGCCGAGCAGGCAGCCCCGCAGGCCGAGCAGGCTCAGCCGGCCGAGCAGGCCCCGCAGGCCCAGCCCGTCGAGCAGCCGGCGACCGCCGCCGCGGAGTGACCGCACCGCCGCTTCCCCGCCGCCCGTTCTCCCGGGCGGCGGGGAAGCGGCAGGTACGCCGGGCACGTCGCGCCCGGATCCGGGTAACCGGCACCAGGACCAACCCACCCGCAGTCTCAACACCGAAGAGAGAGCCATGTCCAACTTCACCGCCGCGGACGTCAAGAAGCTCCGCGACCTCACCGGCGCCGGCATGATGGACTGCAAGAAGGCGCTGACCGAGGCCGAGGGCGACTTCGACAAGGCCGTCGAGATCCTGCGCGTCAAGGGCGCCAAGGATGTCGGCAAGCGGGCCGGCCGTACGGCCGCCAATGGTCTGATCGCCCACTCCGGCAAGGCGCTGCTCGAGCTCAACTGCGAGACCGACTTCGTCGCCAAGACCGACGCCTTCATCGAGCTCGCCCAGCAGCTGGTGGAGCACGGCGAGCGCAGCGGCGTCGGCACCGCCGAGGAGCTGCTCGCCACCGAGCTGGACGGCAAGACCGTCGCCGACCTGGTGCAGGAGCAGTCCGCCAAGATCGGCGAGAAGCTCGTTCTCAACCGGTTCGCCAAGCTCGACGGCACCACCGCCGTCTACCTGCACCGCAAGAGCCAGGACCTGCCCCCGGCGGTCGGCGTGCTCGTGCAGTACACCAGCACCGCCGGCGACGAGGCGTCCGACTCGGACGCCCGCGGCGTCGCGATGCAGATCGCCGCCATGCGGCCGAAGTACCTCACGCGGGACGAGGTGCCGGCCGACGTCGTCGAGTCCGAGCGGCGCATCGCCGAGCAGACCGCCCGCGAGGAGAACAAGCCCGAGGCGGCGCTGCCGAAGATCGTCGAGGGCCGGGTGAACGCGTTCTTCAAGGACTACGTCCTGCTCGAGCAGGCGTCGGTCGCCGACAACAAGAAGACGGTGAAGCAGCTGCTGGCCGAGGCCGGCATCGACGTCGCCCGCTTCGTCCGGTTCGAGGTCGGCCAGGCCTGAGCCGCCCCGGGCGCTTCGCGCGCCGCGGGCAGGGAAACGTCGACGAGGAGGCCGCCGGTGTACGTGACAGGCACCGCGGCCTCCTCGTCGCATAGGGTCGGCTACGGCAGTTTCGCGGTACGGGGCGTACGGGACGTGCGCATGGGGAAGGACGGGGCGGATGACGCAGGTTGTGAGTGACCGGAGTCTGGCGACGGACGATCCGACGGCGCCGCCTCCCGGCCGGGCCCGCCGGGTGGTGTTGAAGCTCTCCGGTGAGGTGTTCGGCGGGGGCGCGATCGGGGTGGACCCGGACGTCGTGCAGGCCATCGCCCGGCAGATCGCCACCGTGGTCCGCCGCGGCGTGCAGGTCTCGGTGGTGGTCGGCGGCGGCAACTTCTTCCGGGGCGCGGAGCTGCAGAAGCGCGGCATGGACCGGGCCCGGGCCGACTACATGGGCATGCTCGGCACCGTGATGAACTGCCTCGCGTTGCAGGACTTCCTGGAGAAGGAGGGCATCGAGACGCGCGTGCAGAGCGCGATCACGATGGCCCAGGTCGCCGAGCCGTACATCCCGCTGCGCGCCATCCGGCACCTGGAGAAGGGCCGCGTGGTGATCTTCGGCGCGGGCGCCGGCATGCCGTACTTCTCCACGGACACCGTGGCCGCCCAGCGGGCCCTGGAGATCCGCGCCGACGTGGTGCTGATGAGCAAGAACGGCGTGGACGGCGTCTACAGCGCCGACCCGCGGGTCGACCCGACCGCCAGCAAGTTCGACGCGATCACCTTCTCCGAGGTGCTGCGGCGTAACCTTCGGGTCGCCGACGCCGCCGCGTTCAGCCTGTGCATGGAGAACGGCCTGCCGATGCTGGTCTTCGGCGCGCAGGGCGACGACACCATCATCCGGGCCGTGGGTGGCGACAAGATCGGCACCCTGATCACCGCCTGAGCGGTCGCGCGACCCCGACCTCAGCGGTCCCTCCGACACGACAAGCCCACGACGAGCACAGAAGGAGGCGAGGAGACCGGTGATCGACGACACCCTCCTCGAGGCCGAGGAAAAGATGGAGCGTGCCATCGAGCACGCCAAGGAGGAGTTCGGCGCGATCCGCACCGGTCGCGCCAACGCCGCCATGTTCTCCAAGATCATCATCGACTACTACGGCAGCCCGACGCCGCTGCCGCAGATGGCGTCCATCGGGGTTCCCGAGCCGCGCATGGTGATCATCAAGCCCTACGACAATTCGCAGATCAACGCCATGGAGAAGGCGATCCGCGACTCCGACCTCGGCGCCAACCCGAACAACGAGGGCAACCAGCTCCGCATCCTGCTCCCGCAGATGACCGAGGAGCGCCGCCGAGAGATGATCAAGGTCGCCCGGCACAAGGGTGAGGAGGCCAAGGTGGCCATCCGCAACATCCGCCGCAAGGGCAAGGAGGAGCTGGACCGGCTCGTCAAGGACGGCGAGGTCGGCGAGGACGACGGCCGCCGCGCCGAGAAGGAACTCGACGACCTGACCCAGCGCTTCGTCGCCGCCGTCGACGACCTGGTCAAGCACAAGGAGAACGAACTCCTCGAGGTGTGAGCCGTGCCGGTCCCCACCGGCGACGACGACATCGTGGCACCGGCGCTCCTGTCCGCTCCCGGGCGGAGGGGCCCGGTGCCACCGTCGTCGCGGGGCCGGTCCGACGTGGGGGATCGGCGGGTGCAGTAGGCTCGGCAGGATTCCCGGCCACCCTGCGGTGAACGATGGGGATCGGCCGGCCGTCGGGCGGGTCAACCGGACGGAACAGTCGCGCGGGTAGGGGAATGGTTGTGGTTGTGCGTCATCTGGTGGATCTCGTACCGGTCCCGCTGGGTGCGTGATGTCCCACCTCGATCCCCACGGCAGCGCCGAGCCCCGCGGCTGGGACGGCCCCGACGCCCCCACTCCCACTCCCGCACCGGCTCCCGCCCTGCCCTGGCCGGAGCCCGAGATCGACCCGGGTCAGTGGCACCGCCGTCCGGCCGTCGTCCCCGACGCGTACGCCGAGGCGCCGGCCCGCCCGCACGGCGGCCCGGCGGCGGTCGGTGACCCGGCGGCGATGAACGGCCACCGCGACGGTCCCGACGACTCCGAGTACCCGACCACCCAGCTCGAACCGGTCCGGGACGTCGAGCCGGAGCCGGAGCCCGCGCGGTCACCGGGCCGCCGGCAGCGCGGCCGACGTCGGGCCGGCCTGGACCGGCCACCCACCCAGCAGCCCGTCCCGAGTCGGGCCGGACGCAACCTGCCTGCGGCCATCGGCGTCGGGCTGGCCCTCGGCGCCCTGATCGTGGTGCCGCTGTTCTTCTATCCCCCCGCCTTCCTGGTGGTGGTGGCCGCCGCGGTCGGCATCGGTATCTGGGAGATGGCCCGCGCGGTACGCCGCAGCGGCGCGCACCCGCCGCTGGTGCCACTGCTCGTCGGCGGGGTGCTCACCGTCGGGCTCGCCTGGTTCTCCGGCCCCGACGCGCTCAGCCTCGGCCTCCTGGTGACCGTGCTGGGCACCATGGTCTGGCGGCTCGGCGACGGGCCGGGCGGCTTCCAACGGGACCTGACCGCCGCCACGCTCATCGCCGTCTACGTGCCGTTCCTCGGCGGCTTCGCCGCGCTGCTGGCGGCGGCGCCCGGGGACGGCGACCTGCGGGTGCTGGTGACGCTGGCCGCGGTGGTGCTCTCCGACACCGGGGGGTACGCCGCCGGCGTCAGCTTCGGCAAGCATCCGATGGCGCCCTCGGTGAGCCCGAAGAAGTCCTGGGAGGGCTTCGCCGGTTCGGTCACCGCCGCCGCGCTGGGCAGCGCGCTGCTGCTCTGGCTGCTCCTCGACGTGGCCCCGTGGTGGGGCGCGCTCTTCGGGCTGGCGGTCTCCGGCGCCGCCGTCCTCGGCGACCTCGCCGAATCCATGATCAAGCGCGACCTCGGCGTCAAGGACATGAGCAACCTGCTCCCCGGGCACGGCGGCCTGATGGACCGGTTGGACTCGATCCTGTTCGCGCTGCCGACCGCGTACCTGCTCCTGGCGGTCTTCGTCCCGGTGTTGGAGTGAGGCGTGAATCACCCGGCGTCAGCGGTCCCGCCCGGGCGGCGGAGGGCGATTCGCCACCTCCGGACAGGTGTGTCGCCAGCCCGGCGTGACAGACTGGACGGGCCATGACGAGCCTGCCCCTGATTCCCGCAGACCCCGACGCCCCCGGGCGCCGGCCCGCGATGCCTCCGCGTCACCTCGCCGATCTCGACCTCGCCGGCCGCCGGGCCCTGGTCACCGAGCTGGGGGAGCCGGCGTTCCGCGCCAAGCAGGTCTCCACCCACTACTTCGGCCGCCTGGTGCGCGATCCGGGGCAGATGACCGACCTGCCGGCCGCCACCCGGGAGAAGCTCGCCGACCGGCTCCTGCCCCGGCTGCTCACCCCGGTGCGCGAGCTGGCCTGCGACGACGGCGCGACCCGCAAGGCGCTCTGGCGGCTGCACGACGGCTCGCTGGTGGAGAGCGTCCTGATGGGCTACCCGGACCGGGTCACCGTCTGCATCTCCAGCCAGGCCGGCTGTGGCATGGCCTGTCCGTTCTGCGCCACGGGCCAGGCGGGGCTGACCCGCAACCTCTCCACGGCCGAGATCGTCGACCAGGCGGTCTACCTGGCCGGGGTGGCCGCCTCCGGAGCGGTGGCGGGTTCGCCGCCGCGCCTGTCGCACGTGGTCTTCATGGGCATGGGCGAGCCGTTGGCCAACTACTCCCGGGTGGTCGCGGCGATCCGTCGGCTGGTCTCCCCGGCGCCCGAGGGGCTCGGGCTGTCGCAGCGCCACATCACGGTCTCGACGGTGGGCCTGGTCCCGGCCATCCGCCGACTGGCCAGCGAAGACCTCTCGGTGACCCTTGCGTTGTCGCTGCACGCCCCCGATGATGAGCTGCGCGACGAACTCGTGCCGGTCAACCAGCGCTGGAAGGTGTCAGAGGTGCTGGACGCGGCGTGGGACTACGCGGCCCGCACGGGGCGTCGCGTGTCGATCGAGTACGCGATGATCAGAGATGTGAATGACCAGCCGTGGAGAGCCGATCTGCTCGGGCGGCTGCTGGCTGGGAAGCTGACCCACGTGAACCTCATCCCCCTCAACCCGACTCCGGGCAGCCGTTGGGACGCCAGCCCGAAGCCGGTCGAGCGGGAGTTCGTCCGGCGGTTGCGCGAGGCCGGGGTGTCGACGACGGTGCGGGACACCCGAGGCCGCGAGATCGACGGAGCATGCGGGCAGCTCGCCGCCGCCGGGGACACCGACACCGACACCGACCGGGCCAGGGAGAAGGCGTGACCGGGCGTAGCGAACGAGACCAGGAGACATAGTGGCGAGTCAGGGTCAGCGTTTCCGGCGTAAGGCGCTCCGCCGGGGATACAAGGTCGACGAGGTGGACGCCTTCCTGGACCGGGTCGAGGCCACGCTCGACGGCCGGCCCGTGGGTGCGCCCGTCGCCTCCCAGGAGGTCCACGACGTCGTCTTCCGGGTCCGCTTCAACGGCTACGACGAGTGGCAGGTCGACCTGCACCTCGACCGGGTCGAGCGGCAGTTGGCCGAACTCGAGGAGCGCGGCGGCGCCGCCGGGCGTGGCGGCGAGCCCCGCGACGGCGACCGGATGGGTCCCCCGGACCGGATGGGTCCGCCCGACCGGATGGGCCCTCCGGCGCGCGACGACCGCGGCATGTCGCCGGTCCCGCCGCCGATGCCGCCCCGGGCGATGCCGGCCCAGGCCGGTCCCCCCGCCGACCGCTACGGCCGCTACGACGAGCCCACCGGTGCCTTCGCCGGTGGCTACGACGCCCCCCGGGGCGGCTACGAGCCGCCGCGCGGACCGGGCGGCCCCGGCCCGATGGGACCGGGCGGTCCCGTGGGCCACGGCGCCCCGCCGCGTGGCCTGCCCGCAGGCCCCGGGGGCTACGGTGACGGCCCTGGCGGCGGTTACGGCGACCGCCCGGGCAACTTCGGCGACGGTCCGGTCGGCCATGGCGCCCCGCCGCGTGGCCTGCCCGCAGGCCCCGGGGGCTACGGTGACGGCCCTGGCGGCGGTTACGGTGACCGCCCGGGCAACTTCGGCGACGCTCCCGGTGGCGGTTACGGTGACCGCCCGGGCAACTTCGGCGACGCCCCTGGTGGCGGTTACGGTGACCGCCCGGGCAACTTCGGCGACGCTCCCGGTGGCGGTTACGGTGACGAGCCGCGTTTCGACGGGTTCGAGGCCGGTCGGCGTGCGCGCGCCGACATGACCGCCGAGATCAGGATGCCGGAACGGGAGCTGCGCGACCTGCGGGGCCGGGGCCCTGCCGGGCCCCCGCCGCAGCCGGGCTTCGGCGGCCCCCCGAACGCCGGCCCGCCCGCCGGTGGCCCGCCGATGGGTGGCCCGCCCCCGGTCGCTGGTCCGCCGCCGATGGCCGGTCCGCCGATGGCCGGACCCCCCGGCAGCGATCTCTACCGTGTCGACCAGATCCGTCGCAGCTTCCAGGTGCGCCGGTTCGGCAGCGGGTACGACCCGGACCAGGTCGACCGGTTCTTCGACACGCTGCTGGGCGGCATGCAGGGGCGCAACCCGATGCCGGTGAACCCGAAGGACCTCGACACGCTGCGCTTCGGGCTGGTGCCGGGCGGCTACTTCGAGGCCGAGGTCGACGCCGCGCTCAAGGACGTGCAGGACATCCTGTTCGGTCACTGATCCGCGTACGGCGAGGGCCCGCTCCCCGGTCGGGGGCGGGCCCTCGTGCGTGTGACCTCCGGCGCGCGGACCGGCACGACGCCGGGGAACGCGGGTGCGGTCAGGACCGCAGGCCGTTGCGCCGCAGCACGACGTCGCCGATGACGATGACCAGCAGCAGCACGGCCAGGCCGATCAGCCAGATGTTCTCGACCCTGCCCTCGTGGTTGCCGCAGAGCATCGCCAGCAGGGCCAGCGCGGAGAGCACCGCACCGATCCGCCCGGACTTGCGGTGCCCGGGCTTGTGCTGGTCTGGCGACGTTACCGGCTCGCTTCCTGCCACTGTCGGTCCTTCCCTCGCGATCGGATCTCCGGTTAGTCTGGCACGCCCCGCGCCGGGCCCGGCGCTGGGTCCGGCCGATGGGGCGGACCGCACGATCCGGCCGTCCGAGGCACGCCTGGCCCGGCCGGGCGTACGAGGGCCGGCAGGTGGGACCAAGGTCCCGGCCCGATCCGTGCGCATCGGCACTACCGGCGTCGCGGGTCGGTTGCCAGACTCCCTCCGGTAGCGTTTCTGGCGTACACCTTGTTTGTCGTTTTGAGGGGGAACTGCGGTGCGAGTGACCGGTACGGGACACGCCAGCATGCGGATCGACACGGCCGCCGGCAGCATCCTGTGCGACCCATGGGTCAATCCCGCCTATTTCGCCTCGTGGTTCCCGTTCCCGGACAATTCCCTGCTCGACTGGGAAACCCTCGGCGACGTCGACTACCTCTACGTCTCCCACCTGCACCGGGACCACTTCGACGCGGCGCACCTGAAGCGCTTCGTGTCGAAGGACGCCACCGTGCTGCTGCCCGCCTTCCCCACCTCCGAGATGGAGGACGAGCTGCGGGAGCTGGGCTTCACCAAGTTCCTGCGGGCGCCGAACGAGCAGGTCGTGGAGCTGGACGGCGGCCTGAAGATCATGATCCAGGCGCTGACCAGCCCGACCGACGGCCCGATCGGCGACTCCTCGCTGTGGGTGGAGTACGACGGCGTCCGGCTGCTCAACCAGAACGACGCCCGCCCCACCGACCTGGGCGTCTTCGCCGAGCTGGGCCACGTGCACGCGCACATGCTCCAGTTCTCCGGCGCGATCTGGTACCCGATGGTCTACGAGCTGCCGCAGGCGGCGAAGACGGCGTTCGGCAAGCAGAAGCGGGACCGGCAGTTCGACCGCACCTGGCGCTACATCGACGACCTGAAGGCCGACCACGTCTTCCCGATCGCCGGCCCGCCCTGCTTCCTCGACGACGAGCTGTGGCAGTTCAACGACATCCACGGCGACGAGGGCAACATCTTCCCCGACCAGTCGGTCTTCCTCAGCGAGTACGCCAAGGTCGGCGGCACCAACGGCGTCGTGCTGCTCCCGGGCAGCGTCGCCGAGATCACCACCGGGAGCTGCGCGACCAGCCACCCGGTGCCGGTCGAGGAGTTCTTCGCCAACAAGGCGGCCCACCTGGAGGAGATGCGCGAGCGCAAGCGGCCGGTCATCGAGGCCGAGAAGGCGTCCTGGCGGCACCCCGAGGTGGACGTGCTCAAGGAGATGCAGCGCCGCGTCGAGCCCCTGCTGGAGGAGTCGATCTACCTGGCCAAGGGGGTCGGCGGCCCGGTCCGCTTCGACCTGGTGGGCTACGACGGCGAGAGCGTCGAGTCGATCGTGGTGGACTTCCCCGGCAAGCAGGTCCGCCCGTACGCCGACGAGAAGGTCCGCTACCGGTTCCGCACCGAGCGGGCGCTGATCGAGCACCTGCTGCACATCGGCGAGGTGGACTGGGTCAACTCGCTCTTCCTCTCCTGCCGCTTCTCGGCGGCCCGGATCGGCCAGTACAACGAGTTCGTCTACGCCTTCTTCAAGTGCCTGTCCACCGAGCGCCTCCAGTACGCCGAGGGCTGGTACGACGAGCACGAGCGCAGCAGCGACGCCGAGGACATCACGCTCGGCGGCTGGGTCGTGCAGCGGCGTTGCCCGCACCTGAAGGCCGACCTGACGCGGTTCGGCATCGTCGACGGTGACCAGCTCACCTGCCAGCTGCACGGCTGGCGGTTCGACCTGCCCAGCGGCCGCTGCCTGACCAGCGTCGGCCACAAGGTCCGCGCCCACCGCGCCGACGAGCAGCAGACCCCCGCCCCGACCAGCTGACGGCAATCCCCCCGCCCCTCCCTCTCCCGCGTCGATCATGCAGTTGTGATGGATGACAAGACCGTACAAAGCGGCCTGAATCGGTCACCATAACTGCATGATCGACGCTCTCGGGTGAGCGGGCACGGGGGAGCGGGGGGAGCGGTGGTCAGCGGGAGAGGTCGGTGAGGATGCGGCGGGCGGCGTTGTGGCCGGCGGCGCCGATGACGCTGCCGGCCGGGTGGCAGCCGGCGCTGCCGGCGTAGACGCCGTCGACGCCCGTGGCGTACGGCATCCGGTCGGTGAACGAGACCGTGTTGTCGACGTGGTGGATGTGCCCGCCGGTGATGCCGAAGTGCGCCTCGATGCCGGGCGGCGGCAGCGGCACCGCGTCGGCGATCAGGTCGCCGGTGCCCGGGGCGTACCGCTCGCAGATGCCGATCAGCCGGTCGACGTAGCCGGGCAGCGCCTCGTCCCAGCCGGTGCCGGCCAGCTCGTAGGGCACCGACTGCACGAAGAGCGCCGACGAGTGGTGCCCGCGGCCGTCCGACAGCGACGGGTCGACGGTGGTGTGCAGGTACCACTCGATGGTCGGCTCGGCGGGCAGCCGCCCCGCCTGCACGTCTGCCCACATGGCGCGCAGCGCCGCCATCGGTGACTCGCCGCCCCCTCCGGTCAGCGAGTCCGAGCCGGGCAGCAGGTGGATCGTCGAGCCGAACGGGCTCGGCGCGTCACCGGGCAGGCAGGAGAAGCGGGGCAGGCCGGTCAGCGCCAGGTTGAGCTTGAGCGTGGTACCGGGCCGGCGGACCGCCGCCATCCGCTCGGCCAGCGGGGTCGGGAGCGCGCCATCGGGCAGCAGGCCCATCAGCCGGTACGGGTCACAGGCGCCGAGCACCACCCGGGTGGCGACCTCCCGCCCGTCGGCGAGGACCACCCCGCTGGCCGCGCCGCCGTCCAGGGTGATCGCGCTGACCGGCGTGCCGGTCAGAATCGTCGCGCCGGCGGCCCGGGCGGCGTCGGCGAAGGTGCGCGACACGGTGCCCATCCCACCCTCGGCGATCATCCACGTGCCGTCGGAGCCGGGCAGCCGGCACATGTTGTGCACGAGGAAGTTGTGCCCGGTGCCCGGGTCGTCGGGGCCGGCGTTGAGCCCGGAGAGGCCGTCGGTGACCGCGTACATGCTGACCAGCAGCTCGGAGCGGAAGTCGAAGCGGGCCAGGTGCTCGGCGACCGAGCCGCGGACGAGGTCGACGAAGACCTGCCGCAGCGCCGGCCGGACGTACCGCTCGGCGGTCTGGTCGACCGGCAGCGGCTCGGCCAGCCAGGCGGGGGCCAGGTCCTCGCGCAGCGCGGCCAGCTCGGCCTGGAGGGCGTCGTCGGCGGCCGCGTCGGCGGGGGAGAAGAACTGCGCGAGCTGCGCCCGGGTGGCCGCCGTGTCGCTGCCGAAGAGCAGGTACGGCGAGCCGGGGCCGCCGGGGGTGGGCAGGAAGTAGTGCGGGTCGCGGCGCAGCACGGGGATCCGCACGTCCAGCGTGGCGAGCAGCTCCGGGGGCATCAGCCCGAGCAGGTACGACCCGGTGGAGTGGCGCAGCCCGGGCACCCGGGGGAACGGCGCCTCGGTGCGGGTGGCCCCGCCGACCACGTCCGCCGCCTCCAGCACCAGCACGTCGAGCCCGGCGCGGGCGAGCAGGATCGCGGACACCAGACCGTTGTGCCCGGCCCCGACGATCACCACGTCGGCCCGGGACGGCAGCTCGTCACCCATGCCGGGGGAGCCTACTGCCCGCAGGTGTCGCCGGTCAGCCCTTCGCCGCCTGTCGGCCTCTCGTCGTCGTACAGCCTGCCGGCGGGCAGGGTGCCCGGGGGACGGCCGGGGGCCCCGGTGCGGATCATGACCGACGGGTGTCGAGGCCGCCGACGTGCGCGTCGGTCAGTGGATCACGCGGGGCGAATCGTCCGTGGGCGGGTCGCGCAGCAGCTGGGCGGTGAACGTCTCCAGCTCCAGCTCGAAGAGCGCCTCGGCGTCGGTGACCGCCCAGTCGAACTGGTGGAAGACCTCCATGGCCACCAGCCCGTAGAGCCGGGTCCAGCCGGAGAGGAAGGCGTACGCGACCTCGACCGGCACCTCGCCGTGGCTGCGCCGCAGCGGCTCCAGCCGCCGCCCACCCAGGCGCCGGAGCCGCTCCGGCGGCGGGGTGCGGAACGGGGAGCGGCGCCAGAGCTCGAGGATGGGTCGGATGAAGACCGCGCCGAGGCGGGCGCCGGGATGGTCCGGGTCGGCGCGGTCGTCGACGGGGGTGTTCCGGCCGGGCGCCGGGGCGCCGAAGATCAGCCCGAACTCGGCGGGATGCGCCACGGACCAGGCGCGGAACGCCCGGGACATGGTCAGCAGTTGGTCGACCGGCTCGCCCCCGGCGTCGTCGCGGGCCGCCTCCAGCCGCAGCCGCAGCTCGTCGTAGAGGTCGCCGGCCAGCGCCGCGACGAGCGCCTCCAGGCTGGGGAAGTAGCGGTAGATGGCGGGCGCGGTCATGCCCATGTCGCGGGCGATGGCCCGCAGCGACACGGCGTCGACCCCGCCCGTCACCAGCAGCCGCCGTGCCCCGTTCTTGATCTCGGCGACTGTCGCCGAGCGCAGGCGTTCCCGTCGGCTCGGTACGCCCATCCGGCTGACTCCCTTGACCGAATCGACCGCCGTTGCGATAGTTAACGGCGTTCACTCAAATGAGCGATGGTCACAGCGTAGCCGTCGTCGGAGGGGGAGGCGAATGTTCGCCTGGTGGGGACACATGGTCGTGCGACTGCGCTGGTCGGTGCTGGCCGCCGCCCTGGTGCTCGTCGCGGTGGGCTCCACCTGGGGGGTCGGCGTCTTCGGGCAGCTCACCGGCGGCGGCTTCGACGACCCGGCCAGCGAGTCCAGCCGGGCCGCCGAGCGGATCACCCGGGAGCTCGGGCCGCAGGGCGCCGATCTCGTCGTGCTCTGGTCCAGCGACGCGTCGACCGTCGACCAGCCCGCCTTCCGCGACCCGGTCGCGACCACCGTCGCCGGGCTGCGCGCGCGTCCGGAGATCACCAGCGTCACCACCTGGTACGACACCCAGGCCCCCGTGCTGCTCTCCACCGACCGCCGGGCCACCTACGCGCTGGTCCAGCTGAGGGCCGCCGACAAGGACGACAAGGCCGCCGCGTACGAGGAGCTGCGGCCCGCGCTCGATGCGCCCGGCGTACGGACCGAGGTCGGCGGCGCCACGGCGGCCCTGCAGGAGTCGAACACCCAGACCACGAAGGACATCACCCGCGCGGAACTGCTCTCCATGCCGGTGCTGCTGGTGCTGCTCGTGCTGATCTTCGGCGGGTTGGTGGCCGCCTCCACGCCCCTGCTGATCGGCGGGCTCGCCATCCTCGGCGCGTTCGTCGCCGTCCGGCTGGTCAACATGGTCACCGACGTGTCGGTCTTCGCGATCAACGTCATCACCCTGATCGGCCTGGGCATGGCGGTCGACTACGCCCTCTTCGTGGTGAGCCGCTTCCGCGAGGAGCTGGCCGCCGGGCACGACACCCCCGCCGCGATCCGGCGGACCATGGCCACGGCCGGACGCACGGTGCTGGTCTCCGGGCTCACCATCGCGACCGCCATGGCGAGTCTGCTGATCTTCCCGCAGGCGTTCCTGCGCTCGATGGCGCTCGGCGGGATGGCCGCCGTGCTCGTCGCCATGCTGGCGGCGTTGACCGTGCTGCCGGCCCTGCTCGCGGTGCTCGGCCACCGGATCGACGCGCTGCGCGTACCGCTGCCGTGGCGGCGTGGGGCGCGCGGTGGGCGGCCGGCGAACGGTGGGACGGGCGGCGCCTGGGCCCGGATCGCGCACAGCGTGATGCGGCGGCCGGTGCGCTACCTGGTCGGGGTGACCGTGTTGCTCCTGCTGTTGGCCACGCCGATACTGCGGATGGAGTTCGGCGGGTTCGACGACCGGGTGCTGCCCGCGAGCGCCGAGCCCCGGGTGGTCTCCGAGCGGATCGCCGCGGAGTTCCCCGGTGGCACGATCGCGCCGATCGACGTGCTGGTCTCCGGGGCGTCTCCGCAGCAGGTGCAGCCCTTCGCCGACCGGGTGGCCGCCGTGCCGGGCGTGACCGGCGTGCAGGTGGCGGCCAACCGGGGCGCGTCGACGCTGCTGACGGTGACCTACCCGGGCGAGCCGACCGGCGACGTGGCGCACGACGTGGTCCGGGCGCTGCGCGACCTGCCCCCGCCGGCCGACGCCGAGGTGCTCGTCGGCGGCCGGCCCGGCGTCGACCTCGACCTGATCGACGGCCTCGCCGACCGGCTACCCTGGATGGCCCTGCTGATGGCCGCCGCGATCCTGGTCCTGCTCTTCCTCGCCTTCGGCTCGGTGGTGCTGCCAGTCAAGGCGGTGCTGATGAACCTGGTGTCGATCGGCGCGTCGTTCGGCGTGGTGGTGTGGATCTTCCAGGACGGGCACTTCGCCGACCTGCTCGGCTTCACCCCGACCGGGTTCATCGAACCGAGCAACCCGATCCTCATGCTCGCCGTGCTCTTCGGGCTGGCGACCGACTACGAGGTGTTCCTGCTCTCCCGGGTGCGCGAGGAGTGGGACCGCACGGGCGACAACACCGCCTCGGTGGCCGTCGCGTTGCAGCGCACGGGGCGGATCATCACCGCCGCCGCGCTGTTGTTGATCATCGTGGTGGCCGGCTTCGCCACCGGCGAGATGGCGTACATCAAGCTCATCGGGATCGGCATGATCGTGGCGATCGTGGTGGACGCGACGCTGGTCCGGGCGCTGTTGGTGCCGGCCACGATGCGGCTGCTCGGCCGCTGGAACTGGTGGGCCCCCGGCCCGTTGGCCCGGGTCTACCGCCGCTTCGGCATCAAGGAGTCCGACGAGCCCGGGCCGGCGGCCCCGGAGCGGTTGGTGCGCCAGCGGGACAGGGCGAGGGTGGCGGAGTAGCCGGCCAGCACGATCACGTGGAAGAGGTAGAGCCAGAGCAGGACGGCCACCCCCGCGCCGATCTCGTCGAAGCCCCCGAACGGCACCCCCAGGTCGATCGGGAGCGAGGCGAAGAGCACGAAGCCGTGCAGGAAGCCCGACAGGTTGGCGGCCGTGAACGAGCCGACGCCCAGCGTGGAGAGCCAGTCCGGCGACGCCGGGCCGACCACCCGGAACACCCAGAGCAGCACCGGGGTGAGCACCAGCCAGACCGCGAGGAACGACAGCACCACCCCCAGCGCGCCGGTCCAGCCGCCCTGCCGGACCAGCCCCGTGGTGGTGGGCAGCGCGAGCAGGATCGACAGCAGCAGGGCCGGGGCCGGCGCCAGCAGCGGCAGCAGCAGCAGCCGGCCCCGCCAGCCGACCATCGACTCCTCGCTGCGCGGCACGGCGACCGAGACGAAGGCGCGCCGCAGCCCCTCGCCGTAGAGCGACGCCGGCAGCAGCGACGCCAGCGCCAGCAGCGGGGTCAACCCCACCCCGGCCCCGACCAGCGCCTGCACGGCGTGGGGCGCGCCGATCGCGTCCGGCAGTGTGTCCACGGCGTACGCGGTGAGCCGGCGCACCCGCTCGGCTCCCGCCAGCAGCGAGGTCAGCCAGATCGCCAGCAGGGCCACCGGCACCACGGCGATCGCCCCGTAGAAGGTGATCGCGGCGGCGTGCAGGGACAGGTCCCGCCCTCGCAGCGGGCGGAACGCCGCACTGCCGACCCGTTTCGCCCGTTGCCATCCGCCGCCCATCGCGGCTTCTTTCCCCGTACCGTCCCGCGTCACTCATTATCATCACGGGTCATGACCGTTCTCACCACGCAGCGCCTGGTCCTGCGGGAGTGGAGCGCGGACCCGGTCGACCTGGCCCGGATCTTCGACATCTACTCCCGGCCCGAGGTCACCCGCTGGCTGGGCGCCCCCGGCCTGCCGCTGACCGACCCGGCCCGGGCCGCCGACCGGCTGGCGATGTGGCGGGAGCGGCACGCGGGGCACGGCGGCCGGTACGGCACCTGGGCGATCGAGGTCCGCGACACCGGCGTGGTGGCCGGCACGGTGCTGCTCAAGCCGTTGCCCGGGCGGGACGAGAACGTGCCGACCGAGGACATCGAGGTGGGCTGGCACCTGCACCCCGACTCGTGGGGCCACGGGTACGCGACCGAGGCGGCCCGGGCGGCGGCGGCGCGGGAACTGGCCGCCGGCACGCGGAAGGTCTACGCGGTGGTGGCGCCCGGCAACACCGCGTCGATGGCGGTGGCCCGCCGGCTCGGCATGACGCACGTGGGGCGCCGCTCGGACTGGTACGGCGGCGAGTCCCTGGAGACCTTCGTGCTGACCGCCCCCGTCGACGGGGCCTGACCCGCTCCGCGTGGAGATCTTGGTAGGAACCGGCCCCTGGAGGGGCGCCTTCCCACCAAGATCTCCACGCGCTCCCGGCGCGGGCTACGCCACCTCGACGAAGTCGAGTTCCGCCCAGCGGCTCAGGTGGGCGAACCGGAGGGTGTTGAAGCCCGCGTTGAGCGTGACGTCGACGCCCACCTGCCGCCAGACGTCCCAGCCCGTGTTCGGGTAGGTGACGACCTTCGGGTTCGCCCCGTTGACCGTCAGCGTGTGCTGGGCGTCGCCGTAGCCGGCGGCGTAGGCGACGTGGACGCGGTAGCCGCCGGCCCGGGGCGCGAAGACCGTGACGTCGACCCAGCTGTCCGCGTGGTCGATGTACGCCACCACCTGCCCCTGGGACGTGTTCGGGGCGGCGCGCACCGCGCACCGGTTGAGCCCGCCGCGCTCGGCCTCGTACCGCACCCGGCTGCCCCGCACCACGGGGTTCCCGCCGGCCCAGCCCAGCGCCGCCACGTACATGCCCCGGGCGGAGTAGTTGTTGATCCAGCCGTGGAACACGATGTGGTCGCCGCCCGCCTCGCGTACCACGTCCGCGCCGCCGGGCCCCCGCACGGCCGAGTCCAGCGACGCCGTGGTCATCAGCGAGCGGTACGCCTTGGTGTAGGGGCCGGTCAGCGAGGTCGAGGTGGCGTAGCTGGTCTGGTAGCCGTCGCCGCCGTAACCGCCGAGCGAGTAGAACAGCACGTACTGCGCGCCGACCTTGGTCAGCACCGGCGCCTCGATGATGCCGCCCTCCTCGGCGCGACCGCTGCGCAGCAGCTCGACCCGGGCGCCCTGGAGGGTCACCCCGTCGGCCGCGACCCGTTGCAGCCAGAGGCTTGTCGGCTGGCCGATGGCGTTGCCGTCGTCCTTGTAGAGCAGGTAGCGCAGGCCGGTGCTGTCGGTGAAGCTCGCCGCGTCGATGTCGCCGCCCTCGCCGGCGTTGCAGACCAGCGGCTGGGTGCCAACGGAGGTGAACGGGCCGAGCGGGGACGTGGCCAGCGCGGCGCCCAGGCACTGCCGGCCGGTGGCCCGGCTGCGGGCGGTGTAGTAGAGCAGGTAACGCCCGTCGGCCCGCTGGGACACGTCGGGCGCCCAGGTCAGGCCCCCGTTGGCCCAGGCGCCGAGGGTCGGCATCGCGTCGGGCCGCCTGGTCCACGCGCCGGTCAGCGAGGTGGCCGTGGCGACCGGGACGTTGCCGTGGCCGTTGTTGGTGGAGTACGCGTAGTAGGTGCCGCCGAACTTGACGACGTCGGGGTCCGGGAAGTCGCTGGCGATGACCAGCGAAGGTGTCGAGGTGGCAGCCTGGGCCACTCCCGGGCTGACGAGCAGTGGGGCGGCGACCAGCACGGCCGCCAGCCAGACGAGAGCTCTCCGCATGACGGAAGTCAACCACAGTCATCGATGTGCTGAAAGTTACCTGCGGGCCGGCTGGCGCGGTGGTGGGGAGAGGCCGAGGTGGATCCCCGTCCCGGAGGCGACCTGGTGGTGCGGATGCAGGAAGGTCCGCGTCCGGTCATGCGGGGGCAGTTCGTGGAGCTGAAGCCGTACGAGCGGATGAGCTTCACCTTTGGTTGGGAAGACACCCCCGGCGCGCCCGCCATCCCGCCCGGCGCCTCCTGGGTGGAGATCACGCTGACACCGGAGAGTGGCGGCGTGACGCTGACCCTGCGGCACAGCGGCCTGCCGTTCACCCTGAAGGGGAGACCGGCGAAGGGTGGGAACACGCGCTCCGCCACCTCGCGGAGAAGGCGCCGTCCGAGACGGCCGCGTGACACCTGCCGGCCATGCTCGTCCACCCTGACGAAGATCCCGGCGTGGGGTTCGCCTCGACGCCTGGCGCACGGACCGTCGGGGCTACGGGCGCGGCTTGCGGATCTCCCCGCCCACTCGCCGGACCTGTTCTCGGACGCCATGGCTGCCACGGGCAGCGTGATTCAGGCCCGAAGCAAGCTGACCGGCGAGCAGTACCAGTGCTCGGCGAGGAGGCGGCGGAGGAGGGCGGGGAAAGCCCGGAGGACCAGGCCGGCGCCGAGGGCTGAGGCTCCCGGCGGGCGTTCAGGGCGCTGGGGAAGAATGGCCCGGTGACCTCCCCACGTGATCTTGTTCTGCTCGGCTCCACCGGCTCGATCGGCACCCAGGCCATCGATATCGTGCGGCGCAACCCGGACCGGTTCCGGGTGGTCGCGCTCGGCGCCGGCGGCGGCAACGTCGAGCTGCTCGCCGCCCAGGCCCTCGAACTGCGCGTCGACGCGGTCGGCGTGGCGAAGGCGTCCGCCGCGCAGGACCTCCAGCTCGCCTTCTACGCCGAGGCGAGCCGGCGCGGGTGGGCCAGCGGGGACTTCAAGCTTCCCAAGATCGTGGCCGGCCCGGACGCGATGACCGAGCTGGCGCAGTGGCCCTGCGACGTCGTGCTCAACGGGGTGGTCGGCTCGCTCGGGCTCGCGCCGACGCTGGCCGCGCTGCGCGCCGGGCGTACGCTCGCGCTGGCCAACAAGGAGTCGCTCGTGGCCGGCGGCTCGCTCGTGAAGGCCGCCGTGACGCGGCCGGAGCAGCTCGTCCCCGTCGACTCCGAGCACACCGCGCTCGCCCAGTGCCTGCGCTCCGGCGCCCGGGGCGAGGTGCGGCGGCTGATCGTCACCGCCAGCGGCGGCCCGTTCCGCGGCAAGCGGCGCGACGAGTTGACGCAGGTCACGCCCGAGCAGGCGCTCGCCCACCCGACCTGGAACATGGGGCAGGTCATCACGATCAACTCCGCCACCATGGTCAACAAGGCGTTGGAGGTGATCGAGGCGCACGAGCTGTTCGACGTGCCGTACGCCGACATCACGGTGACCGTGCACCCGACCTCGGTGATCCACTCGATGGTCGAGTTCGTCGACGGTTCCACCATCGCCCAGGCCAGCCCGCCGGACATGCGGCTGCCGATCGCGGTCGCCCTCGGCTGGCCCGACCGGGTGCCCGACGCCGCCGCCGCCGTCGACTGGACGAAGGCCCACACCTGGGAGTTCGCGCCGCTGGACGAGGAAGCGTTCCCGGCGGTGGCGCTGGCCAAGGCCGCCGGTGAGGCCGGGCGGTGCCGGCCGGCGATCTACAACGCGGCGAACGAGGAGTGCGTGGCCGCGTTCGTGGCCGGCCGACTGCCCTTCCTCGGCATCGTCGACACCCTCCGGCGGGTGCTGGAGGACGCTCCCGATTTCGACGAACCGGGTACGGTCGAAGACGTGCTCGCGGCGGAGTCGTGGGCGCGCGCGCACGCGCAGGAGATCATCATCGCGGGTTCGGTGGAAGGAGCTTGATGGCAAACCTGCTCGGGGTGGTGCTCTTCGCCCTCGCGATCCTCATCTCGGTGAGCCTGCACGAGGCGGGGCACCTGCTCACCGCCAAGGCCTTCGGGATGAAGGTCACCAAGTACTTCGTCGGATTCGGTCCCACGCTCTGGTCCTTCAAACGGGGCGAGACGGAGTACGGCCTCAAGGGCATCCCGCTCGGCGGCTTCTGCAAGATCGTCGGGATGACCCCGCAGGACGACGACGTCGACCCGGCCGACGAGCCGCGCGCGATGTGGCGGTTCCCGGTCTGGAAGCGGACGATCGTGATGTCCGCGGGTTCGATCACCCACTTCGCCCTGGCCGTGATCGCCCTCTGGATCATCGCGGTCTCCTCGGGCCTGCCGAACCCGGAGTTCCCGAGCACCGAGGCGGAGATCCGCAAGGAGCCGGCGGTCATCGCGCTGTCGAAGTGCGTGGTCCCGGAGAACACGCTGCGCGAGTGCACCACCGCCGACCCGGCCAGCCCGGCCGCCCAGGCGCAGCTGCGCGACGGCGACCGGATCACCGCCATCAACGGCACGCCGATCAACGACTACGGCCAGCTGCTAACCACGCTGCGCGCCCTCAAGCCGGGCGAGACGGCGCAGATCGCGTACGTCCGCGACGGCCAGCCGGCCACGGCCAGCACCGTGCTGGCGCAGACCCAGCGGCCCCCGCTCGACGACCCGAAGGGCCAGGTCGCCCCGGTCGCCGCGCTCGGCGTCGGCCTCGTGCCCAGCACGCCGACCCGGATCACGTACGGGCCGGTCGGCGCGGTCGGCGCGACCGCCGACTTCACGGGCGACATGGCGGTCAACACCTTCGAGGCGATGAAGCGCATCCCGGAGAAGGTTCCGGCCCTGTGGACGGCGATCACCGGCGGCGAGCGGGACATCGACACCCCGATCAGCGTGGTCGGCGCCAGCCGGCTCGGCGGCGAGGCGGTGGCGAACGACGCCTGGCTGCTGTTCTTCATGCTCTTCGTCTCGCTGAACTTCTTCATCGGCGTGTTCAACCTGCTGCCGCTGCTGCCGCTCGACGGCGGGCACATCGCCATCGCCTGGTTCGAGCGGGCCCGTTCCTGGCTCTACGCCCGCATCGGCCGCGCCGACCCCGGGCGCGTCGACTATTTCAAGCTCATGCCCGTCACGTACGCGGTGATCCTGATCGGTGGCGTGTTCACGCTGCTGACCATCACCGCGGACATCGTCAACCCGATCACGCTCTTCTCAAGGTGAGTGCCTGAAGTGACCGCTGTCAGTCTCGGTATCCCCTCCGTGCCGCCCCCGCCGCTCGCCCCGCGTCGGCTCAGCCGCCAGATCATGGTCGGCTCGGTCCCGGTGGGTGGGGGCGCGCCGGTGTCGGTGCAGTCGATGACCACCACCCTCACCTCCGACGTCAACGCCACGCTCCAGCAGATCGCCGAGCTGACCGCGTCCGGCTGCCAGATCGTCCGGGTCGCCGTGCCCAGCCAGGACGACGTGGAGGCGCTGCCGGCGATCGCGAAGAAGTCGCAGATCCCGGTGATCGCCGACATCCACTTCCAGCCGAAGTACGTCTTCGCCGCGATCGACGCCGGCTGCGCGGCGGTCCGGGTCAACCCGGGCAACATCCGGCAGTTCGACGACAAGGTCAAGGAGATCGCCAGGGCGGCCGGCGACGCGGGCGTGCCGATCCGCATCGGAGTCAACGCCGGCTCGCTGGACAAGCGGCTGCTCGCCAAGTACGGCAAGGCCACCGCCGAGGCGCTGGTCGAGTCGGCGCTGTGGGAGTGCTCGCTGTTCGAGGAGCACGGCTTCCGCGACATCAAGATCTCGGTCAAGCACAACGACCCGGTGGTGATGATCCGGGCCTACCGCCAGCTCGCCGAGAAGTGCGACTACCCGCTGCACCTGGGCGTCACCGAGGCCGGCCCGGCCTTCCAGGGCACCATCAAGTCGGCGGTCGCCTTCGGCGCGCTGCTGGCCGAGGGGATCGGCGACACGATCCGGGTCTCGCTGTCGGCGCCGCCGGTGGAGGAGATCAAGGTCGGCAACCAGATCCTGGAGTCGCTCGGGCTGCGGGAGCGGGGCCTGGAGATCGTCTCCTGCCCGTCCTGCGGCCGCGCCCAGGTCGACGTCTACAAGCTGGCCGAGGAGGTCACCGCCGGTCTGGAGGGGCTGCCGGTGCCGCTGCGGGTCGCGGTGATGGGCTGCGTCGTGAACGGCCCGGGCGAGGCCCGCGAGGCCGACCTCGGGGTGGCCTCCGGCAACGGCAAGGGCCAGATCTTCGTCAAGGGCAAGGTGGTCAAGACCGTGCCCGAGGCGCAGATCGTGGAGACCCTGATCGAGGAGGCGCTGCGCATCGCCGACGAGATGGGCGCCGAGCTGCCCGAGGAGCTGCGCGGCCTGCTCCCCGGCGCCACCGTCAGCGTGCACTGACCCGTCCCGCAGTCGGCCCGTCCGGTGCCGGTGCCGTGGTCCCACTCGTCACACGGCCCGCGCGGCACCGGGCGGATCTGGCAGGCTGGTATCCGTGCTGACGGTGCCGGTTCGTCAACTGGGGGAGTCGGAGCGCCGCGCGGTCGAGCGGTTGCTCGACCTCGACCCGTTCGCGGGCGCGCAGGTCGCCGAGCGGATCACCGCGCGCGGCCTGGCCTGGTGGCGCGCGGAGGGGCGGGTGCTGGGCTACGGCAGCCGCCGCAACCTGGAGTCGATCTGCTGGCTCGGCGGCAACCTCACTCCCGTGCTCGCCACCGAGCCGGCAGTCGCCGCCTACGCCGACCTGCTCGCCGGCGAGGAGCGGCTCTGCTCGTCGATCGTGGGCCGGGCCGACGCGGTGCTCGGGCTCTGGGACCGCCTCTCCGCCGTCTGGGGGCCGGCCCGGGACGTACGCCCCAACCAGCCGTTGCTGGCCACCGACGCGCTGCCGGCGCTGCGGGCCGACCCGGAGGTGCGGCGGGTACGCGCCAGCGAGGTCGACCGGCTCTTCCCGGCGGCGGTGGCGATGTACACCGAGGAGGTCGGCGTGTCGCCGCTCGTCGACGACGGCGGGCGCGGCTACCGACGGCGGGTCACCGATCTGGTCCGGACCGGGCGGGCGTACGCCCGGTTCGTCGACGGTCAGGTGGTGTTCAAGGCCGAGCTGGCGGTCGTGACCCGCCGGACCGCCCAGGTGCAGGGCGTGTGGGTGGCCCCCGAGTGGCGGGGCCGGGGCATCGCCTCGGCGGCGATGGCGGCGGTGGTACGCGACGCGCTGCTGCGGGTCGCGCCGACGGTCAGCCTCTACGTCAACGACTTCAACCTGCCGGCCCGCCGGGTCTACGAGCGCTGCGGATTCCGCCCCGTCGGCACGCTCGCCACCGTGCTCTTCTGAGCGGTCGCGACCTCGGCCGGCCGCGGCTCTCGACCTCGGCCGGCGCGGCCCTCGACCTCGCCTCCGGCCAGGTGAAAGGCCGATAAATGCGTTGAGCCGGCCGGCTCCACCGAGCAGGCTGGATGCTCCGCCCCGCTTTGCCCGAAGGGACTTCGTCATGCGTCTGCTCCGGGACATGTGGGCCACCTCGTCGCGCCGAATGGCGATCGTGACCTGCCTCATCGTGCTCGGCGCCGGCGGCCAGGCCGCCGCCGCCGCGCTGGCCGGCCCCGTCCTGGTGCACCGCGCCGCCGGGTTCTTCGCGCTGCTCGCCGTGGCGCTGGTCGCCGCCGTCCTCACCGACCTCGCGGTGAGCCTGCTGATGGCCGGAGTGACCGCCGACTGGTCCGCCGACGTGCGCCGCCGGCTGTGCCGGGTCGCGCTCGGGCAGGACCTGCCGACCCTGGAGACCACCCCCGTCGGCGAGCTGCTCGACCGCATCGACGGCGACGTCTACCAGGTCGCCGCCGCCGTGCGTAACCAGGGCGTACGGATCGCGCAGGGGCTGGCCGCGGGCGTGCTGTCGACCGTCGTCGCCCTCGCGGTGTGGTGGCCGGCCGGCGTCGGGATGCTGCTGCTCACCGTGCTGCTGGCCGCCGGCCTGCGCGGGCCCACCGCGCGGATCGGCCCGGCCCGGATGGCCGAGGAGGAGGCATGGTCCGACCTCGCCGCGGTCATGGAGGAGGCCATCCACGGCCAGGACGACGTGCGCACCAGCCTGGCCCGGCCGTACGTGCTGCGCCTCTACGCCCGGCGGGCCGCCGAGGTGCTCAGCCGGGGCGCACGGGTGTGGCGGATGTCGGCCCAGGTCACCACCGTGGCCGCCGGCGTCATCCGGGCCGGGATCGCGGCCGTGGTGCTCGGCGGCGCCTGGGCGCTGGTCGCCGGCCGCATCGACGGCGCCCGCCTCACCGCGATCTGGCTGCTCGTCGTCGGATTCGGCATGACCGTCGAGCACGTCAGCCGGATGGTCCCCGAGCTCCAGTACGCCCTCGGCGCGTGGGGACGCGTGCAGTTGCTGGCGAACTCCCCCCAGGAGCCCGAGGGCGGGGCCGCCCCGGCCGAGGGGGACCTGGTGGTGCGGGGCCTCACCTTCCGCTACGCGGGCGCCGACGACGGGCGTGGCCCCACCCTGCGCGACGTCGACCTGACCTTCGCCCGGGGCCGCTCGTACGCCCTGGTCGGCCGGACCGGCTCCGGCAAGTCCACCCTGGCCAAGGTGCTCACCCGGGCCGTCGACGTGCCGCCGGGGACGGTCTTCCTGGCCGGCGACGACGTGTGCGACCTCGACGTCGAGGCGCTGCGCCGGTGGGTCGCCGTGGTGCCCCAGCGCACCGAGATCCTCGCCGGGACCCTCGCCGAGAACGTCGCGCTGTTCGACCCGGACCTGCTCGACGCCGCCGCCCGGGCGCTGCGTGAGCTGGGGCTGGACGGCTGGATCGCCGAGCTGCCCGCCGGCCTGGACACCCGGCTGGGCGACGGCGGGCACGTGCTCTCGGCGGGCCAGGAGCAGCTGGTCGCCTTCGCCCGGATCCTGGTGCGCGACCCGCACGTGGTGATCCTCGACGAGGCCACCGCCCGCCTCGACCCGGTGACCGAGACGCGGGTGCAGCAGGCCACCGAGCGGTTGCTGCGCGACCGGATCGGCATCGTGATCGCGCACCGCCTCTCCTCCGTGCGCCGCTGCGACGAGGTGGTCGTGATGGCCGACGGCGCGGTGGTCGAGGCCGGGCCGCTGCACTCCTCGGAACGCTTCGCCGAACTGCTCGCCACCAGCCACGCCACCGCGTACGCCCAGGCGGCGCCGGGTCGCTCCGGCGGGGTCGACCTGCTGACCGGCCCGTCGGACCCGTGGCCGTCCACCGGCGGGGACGAGCCCTTCCCGCCGGCCGCGCACCCGCTCGTCCCGCCGGTCACGCCCACGACGGAACCGCCGGTCAGGCCCCTGGTCGCGTCGTCGGGCACGCCCCCGACGGGACCGACGGGCGGGGTGGCCGACGGTCGCTCCGGCGGGGGCGGCGCCGGGTCGTTCGGGGACCCGGTCCGGCGGGGACTGCGGGGGCTGCGGGAGATCCTGCGGCTCTGCGTCAACGACGCGCGGTACGGGCTGGCCTCCCTCTCGCTGTTCCTGCTGCTCGTGCTCCTCGGGCTGGAGGGGCCGGTCCTGCCCTGGCTCTGGGCCGACCTGGTCGACGGCACCGGCGATCCGTGGAAGCCGGCGCTGGGGATCGTCGCCGGCCTGCTGGTGACCCTGCCGGTGCCGTACCTCACCGGTCTGCGCTTCCCGCAGTGGTGGGTCCGGCAGATGCTGCGGATCAGCCTGCGCCTGGTGCACGGCCAGACCGGGCCCCGCCGGGTCAGCGGGCACACGCCGGCGGAGGTGGTGGCCCAGGGCGGCGACACCGAGCGGGTGGTGCAGCTCGCCGACAACCTGATGGACCAGGGGATCTCGCTGCTGCTCCTGGTCACGATGACCGCCGTGACCGGCAGCGTCGTGCCGGGGCTCTTCTTCGCGGGCACGATGCTGGTCTCCGGTCTGGCCGCGACGCTGTTCGGTCCCCACCTGGAACGCTCCGCCCGGGCGACCGTCACGGCGCGGGCCGCGTTCGCCACCGCGCTGGTCTCCTCGCTGTCGGCCGCCCGTACGGTCAAACTGGCCGGGGCCACCCGCCCGGTGCTGGCCCACCTGGCCGACCTCGACGTGGTGCGCAGCGACCGGCAACGCCGGGAGATCTCGGTACAGGTCTGGTCCCGGTCGACCCCGTCGCTGGTCAGCGGCCTGCTGCCGATCGGCGCGTGGGCGCTCTTCCTGGCCGGGCACCTGTCGGCCGGCGCCACGCTGGTCGCGGTGGCCACCCTGGCCGCCGCCCGCTGGTTCGCCTGGACGACGGCCTCGCTGATCTCGCAGATCCCGTCGGCGCGGGTGTGGACCGGGCGGACGGTGGCGATGACCGGAGTGGAGGCGTACTCGGCGCCGGTGCCGGAGGTGGATCTCGGCGCGGGGACCGCCCCGGCGCCCGTCGTGCCGCCCCGGCACCCGCTGCGCCGGCTGGAGCTGACCGGCTTCGGCGTACGGCACACCGACGGGACGGTGGCCGTGCGCGACGTCGACCTGACGGTGGAACGCGGTCAGCTCGTGCTGGTCGTCGGGCCGGTCGGCTCGGGCAAGTCGTCGCTGCTGCGGGCGCTGGCCGGCATCGCGCCGCACACCGGCCGGCTCACCTGGAACGGCGACCTGGTCACCGAGCCGGAACTGTTCCTGCGCCCCCACCAGGTGGGCTACGTCGGCCAGCTGCCCCGGGTGCTCTCCGGCACGGTGGCCGACAACATCACCCTCGGCCACCAGGTGGACGCCGCGGCGGCGGTGTCGACCGCCCAGCTCGACCACGACCTGGCGGCGGCCGGTGGCGGGCTCGGGCTGCTGATCGGGCACAAGGGCACCCGCCTCTCGGGCGGGCAGTTGCAGCGCCTGGCGCTGGCCCGGGCGCTCGCCCCGCGTACCGAACTGCTGGTGGCCGACGACGTCTCCTCGGCGCTGGACGTCACCACGGAGCTGGCGTTGTGGCAGGCGCTGCGCGAGCACGGGGTGACCGTGGTGGGTTCGACCTCGAAGCGGGCCGCCCTGGTGCGGGCCGACCACGTCGTGGTCCTGCGCTCCGGCAGGGTCGCCGCCCAGGGCCCCTGGCGCGACCTGGAGCCCCACTGGTCCCACCTGGCCGGCTGACCCACCCACCCCACCCCACCCACCCCCCCCCCGGCCCCACCCCACCCCACCCCACCCCCGGCCCCACCCACGTCGATCATGAGGTTGGCGGCACGGATGGAGATCGACATCGCCGCCAACCTCATGATCGACGGGCGGGTGGCGGGGTGGGGTGGGGTGGGGGTCAGGTGGCGCGGGCGTACGGGGCGGGCCAGGTGGGGGTGGCGCCGAGCTTGGCGGCGGCCCGGTGCGACCAGTACGGGTCCCGCAGGAGTTCCCGCCCGAGCAGGACCAGGTCCGCGTCGCCCGCCGCGACGATCTCCTCGGCCTGCTCCGGCTCGACGATCAGGCCGACGGCGCCGGTGGCGATCCCCGCCTCCCGGCGCACCCGGGCGGCCAGCGGCACCTGGTAACCCGGGCCGACCGGGATGCTCGCGGTGGCCGAGGCGCCGCCCGACGAGCAGTCGACCAGGTCCACCCCGGCGGCGGCCAGCTCGCCGGCGAGGACCACGCTGTCCTCGACCGTCCAGCCGTCCGGCTCCCAGTCGGTGGCCGAGATGCGCGTCAGCACGGGCACGTCCTCGCCGACCGCCGCCCGGACCGCCCGCGCCACCTCCAGGGTGAGCCGCATCCGGCCGGAGCGGTCGCCGCCCCAGCCGTCGTCGCGGTGGTTCGTCAGCGGGGAGAGGAACTCGTGCAGCAGGTAGCCGTGCGCGGCGTGGATCTCCACGCCCGCGAACCCGGCGTCGACCGCCCGGTGGGCCGCCGCCGCGAACGCCTCGACGACGCCGGCGATGCCCGCCTCGTCCAGCGCGCTCGGCACCCGGTAGTCGGGCACGAACGGCGCGGACCCCGGACCGACCGGCGTCCAGCCGCCCTCGTCGTCGGGCACCCCGCCCCGGCGGGGGGCCCACGGCCGGTACGTCGACGCCTTGAACCCGGCGTGCGCGAGCTGCACGACCGGCGCCGCGCCGTGCGCGGCGACGAACGCGGTCACCGGCCGCCAGGCGTCGACGTGCGCGCCGGACCAGAGCCCGGTGTCCTGCGGGCTGATCCGCCCCTCGGGCAGCACGGCGGTGGCCTCGGTCATCACCAGACCGGCGCCGCCGACCGCCCGGGCGCCCAGGTGCACCAGGTGCCAGTCGGTGGGCAGGCCGTCCGGGCCGGCGGTGTACTGGCACATCGGCGCCAGGGCGATCCGGTTGGGCAGGGTCACGCTGCGCAGGGTGAGCGGGGTGAACAGGGCACTCATGCGGTCATCCTCTCGGACGCGGGGCGGACCCCGGGGCGGGGGCCCTTCCGACTGGTCGGGGTCGCGCCGGGCACGGGCGCGACGGGCGGCTCGGCCGCGGGCGGGCGGCTCAGGCCCGCCCCGGGCGCCCGCGAGCGTTTCGGGTGGCTCAGGCCGGGACGGGGTGCAGCTCCTCCGAGCGGCGGGGGCCGTCGGCGTCGGCGTCGGTCGGGGCGAGCGGCGACCGCCGGCCGGCCGAGTCGTACGCGGACCGGTCCAGGGTGCCCTCGCGGGCGGCCACGATCGTCGGCACCAGCGCCTGGCCGGCGACGTTGGTGGCGGTGCGGATCATGTCCAGGATCGGGTCGATCGCCAGCAGCAGGCCGGCGCCGGCCAGCGGCAGGCCCAGCGTGCTCAGGGTCAGGGTGAGCATCACGATCGCGCCGGTCAGGCCGGCGGTGGCGGCCGAGCCGACCACGGAGACGAAGGCGATGAGCAGGTAGTCGGTGATCCCGAGCTGCACCCCGAAGACCTGGGCGACGAAGATCGCCGCCAGCGCCGGGTAGACCGCCGCGCAGCCGTCCATCTTCGTGGTGGCCCCGAACGGCACCGCGAACGAGGCGTACTCGCGGGGGACGCCGAGGCGCTCGACCGAACGCTGGGTCACCGGCATGGTGCCCACCGAGGAGCGGGACACGAACGCCAGCTCGATGGCGGGCCAGGCGCCGGCGAAGAAGCGCAGCGGGTTGAGCCGGCCGGCGCCCACCAGCAGCAGCGGGTAGACCACGAGGAGCACGATCGCGCAGCCGACGTAGACGGCGGTGGTGAACTTGGCGAGCGGGGCCACCAGGTCCCAGCCGTACGAGGCGACGGCGTTGCCGATGAGGCCGAGGGTGCCGATCGGGGCGAGCCGGATGACCCACCACAGCGCCTTCTGCACGATCTGCAGCAGCGCGCGGTTGATCGCCACGAACGGCTCCGCGGGCTCGCCCACCAGCAGCGCCGCCGCGCCGACGACGAGGGCCAGGAAGACGATCTGCAGCACGTTGCCGTCCACGAACGCGCCGACCGGGTTGGTCGGCACGATGCCGGTGAGGAAGTCGGTCCACGAGCCGGTCCTCGCGGGGACGGTGGCGCCGGCGGTGTCGAGGGTGACGCCCCGGCCCGGGTCGGTGAGCACGCCGAGCCCGATGCCGACGCCCACCGCGATCAGCGCGGTGACGCCGAACCAGAGCAGGGTCTTGAGCGCCAGCCGGGCGGCGTTGGTCACGCCGCGCAGGCTGACCACGCTGACCACGATGGCGGTGAAGACCAGCGGCGGCACGGCCAGCTTGAGCAGTTGGACGAAGAGTCCGCCGACGGTGTCGAGGGTGCTGGTGAGCCAGCTCAGGTCGTTGGCGCGGGCGAGGAAGCCGAGCGCCACGCCGAGGACGAGACCGAGCAGGATCTGCACGGAGAAGGGGATCTTGCGCAGGGCGGAAGCCATGAGGGTGTGTCCCAGGTCTGGAGGGCCGGTACGGGCAGCGTCAGGAGAGCGGCTGCGCCGGACAGACGCCGCTGGCCTGCAGTCGGAGGTCGACATACAGGCGTACGGTCAGGTGCCAGACGTTGGTCATCGCCCGCCGACGATAGCGCCGCGCGTCGATGCTGCGGAAGGACCGTACGCGGTGACGCTCCTTACAGCGGAGGGCGGGAAGAACCCCCGCCCCGCCAGCGCGTCGACTGGGCCGCCTCCTACCGCCGACGGAGCGCGACAGCGGTCGCGGTGCTCGCGCCCCAGACGACGGCCACCAGCAGCAGCAGCCGCTCCAGGACGGCGATCAGGCCGCCGCGCCCCACGAGGACCAGGGCCACGGCGGTCGCGCCCGCCAGCGGCAGGGCCGCCGTCAGGGCCAGCGCGGCCAGCCGGCGCAGCGCCGGCGGCGCGGCCCGGGTGAGCGTGACCGCCAGCATCGCGAGGACCACCGCGGCCACCGCGAGGATGCTCGCCGCGCCGTGCACCAGGTCCGCCGTGGTCGCCCGCTCGAACGGCGGCAGCGGGCAGCCGGCGCTGCACGTCACCGCCCCGGAGACCAGCGCGAAGACGCTCCCGGCCGCGAGCAGCCCGGCCGCCGCCCGCAGCACGGGGGGCAGCGCCGCCGCGAGCAGCAGCACCCCCAGCGCCAGGGCGAAGACCCCGATGCGGTACGCCGAGGCGTACGCGCTGTCGGTGACGCCCGCCTCGCTGACGTACCCGGTCAGGCCCGGCCCGGGGCCGGCGACCACGGCGACGGTCACCGCGACCGCGCCCCCGACGACGCAGGCGGCGGAGGCCGACGCGGCGGTGGCCCGGGGCGGGGCGGTGCGCGGGTCGGCCCGGCGCGGCTCAGCCACGCCCGTGCGGCGTGGTCCAGCCGGAGGTGTCGGGGCCGAGTGGGACGATCCCCGACGGGTTGATCGCCGCGTGGGTGCCGTAGTAGTGCCGCTTGATGTGGTCGAAGTCGACCGTCTCGCCGAAGCCCGGGGTCTGGAACAGGTCCCGGGCGTACGCCCACAGCACCGGCATCTCGGTCAGCTTGTGCCGGTTGCACTTGAAGTGCCCGTGGTAGGCCACGTCGAAGCGGACCAGGGTGGTGAAGAGCCGCACGTCGGCCTCGGTGATCGCGTCGCCCATCAGGTAGCGCCGGCCCGCCAGCCGGTCCGACAGCGCGTCGAGCCGGGCGAAGAGCGCCGTGAACGCCTCGTCGTAGGCGCCCTGCGAGGTGGCGAAGCCGCACCGGTAGACCCCGTTGTTGACGTCGCGGTGGATCTCCGCCATCAGGGCGTCCAGCTCCGGGCGCAGCGCCCGCGGGTAGAGGTCCGGCGCCCCGGGCCGGTGCAGGCCGCGCCACTGGGTGGACAGATCCAGGGTGAGCTGCGGATAGTCGTTGGTGACCACCCGGCCGGTGCGCGTGTCGACCAGCGCCGGCACGGTGACCCGCCCGGTGTAGTCGGGGTCGGTGGCGAGGTAGGCCTCGGAGAGGAAGCCGATGCCGAGCACCGGGTCGAACCCGTCGGGATCGAGGGCGAACCGCCAGCCCCGCTCGTCGCGGATCGGGTCCACGGTGCCGAGGGAGATCGCGTCCTGGAGACCGAGCAGGTTGCGTACGATCCGGGCCCGGTGCGCCCACGGGCAGGCCCGGCACCAGATCAGCCGGTAGCGGCCCGGCTCCAGCGGCCAGCGGCCCTGCGCGTCCGGTCCGCCCCCGGGTGGGGAGTCGGAGTCCGGGGTGACCCTCCCGGTGAACCGGTTGGGCTGGCGGACGAACTCGCCGCCGCCGCTGGTCTCTGCGCTGAACTGGGCCCGGGCCATGCCGCCAACCTATCCGCTGCCCGCGCGGATATCCTGGCTGGCGGGCGTCCCCGCGACCCGGAACCGCCCAGCCCCCCGCCCTTCCCACCCCCCGAAGGATCGCGCTGATGACCGTGGCATACCTGGTGGCCGGTGTCCGCACCCCGATCGGCCGGTACGCCGGCGCCCTCGCCAACGTCCGCCCCGACGACCTGGCCGCGCACGTGATCCGCGAGCTGGTCGCCCGACACCCGTCGGTCGACTGGGCGCGGGTCGACGACGTGATCCTGGGCTGCGCCAACCAGGCCGGCGAGGACAACCGCAACGTGGCCCGGATGGCGGCGCTGCTCGGCGGGCTGCCCGAGGGGGTGCCCGGCAGCACGGTCAACCGGCTCTGCGGCTCCGGCCTGGACGCCCTCGCCACCGCGGCCCGCTCCGTCGTCGCCGGCGAGGCCGACCTCGTGGTGGCCGGCGGGGTGGAGAGCATGAGCCGCGCCCCGTTCGTGATGCCGAAGGCGAGCACCCCGTTCTCCCGCACCGCCGAGGTCTACGACACGACCATCGGTTGGCGGCTGGTCAACCCGCTGATGAAGAGGCACTGGGGCATCGACTCCATGCCGGAGACGGCGGAGAACGTCGCCGCCGAGTACGGCGTCGGCCGCGCCGAGCAGGACGAGTTCGCGTACCGGTCGCAGCAGCGGGCCGCGAAGGCGCAGGCCGACGGCCGGTTCGCCGAGGAGATCGTGCCGGTGACCGTGCCGGCGGGGCGGCGGGAGACGAAGCTCGTCGAGGTCGACGAGCACCCCCGGGAGACCTCGCTGGAGAAGCTCGCCGCGCTGCCCACCCCGTTCCGCGAGGGCGGCACCGTGACCGCCGGCAACTCCTCGGGCGTCAACGACGGCGCGGTGGCGCTGCTGGTCGCCTCCGAGGCGGCGGTGGCCCGCCACGGCCTGACCCCGCTGGCCCGGGTCGCCGGGGCCGCCGCGGCCGGCGTACCGCCGAAGGTGATGGGTGTCGGCCCGGTGCCGGCCACCCGCAAGCTGCTCGACCGCCTCGGCCTCGGCCTCGACGCGGTCGACGTGATTGAGCTGAACGAGGCGTTCGCCGCGCAGTCCGTCGCGGTGCTGCGCGAGCTGGGCCTGCCCACCGACGCCGAGCACGTCAACCCGAACGGCGGGGCGATCGCGCTCGGGCACCCGCTCGGCGCCAGCGGCGCCCGGCTGGCGCTGACGGCCGCGCTGGAGCTGCGCCGCCGGGGCGGCCGGCGGGCGCTGGCCACCATGTGCGTCGGCGTCGGGCAGGGCATCTCGCTGCTGCTCGAAGCCGCCTGATCCGCGGCCCGGCCCCCCGGGCGCCCGGGGTTGCCACCGCCCGTCCACGCTCGGCGTCCGCGCCGCGACGGGGACCGGCCCGGGTGCGCTGTCCGGCCCGTGGACGGGGGGCCGGACGGGCCGACGAAGTGGGTCATGGGATCTCCCGGAGCCGGTGCCGCGCGGCCTAGAGTGGTGAGCACCACACGACCCGCGGGTCGGCCGGTGCCGCGCGTGCCCTCGCACCCCGGCAGCGGTTGCCTCCCGCACCGCGGCGACGACCATGAGGTGCAGCAGTGCAGATGCCGGACGGACTTCCCGCCGAGATCGACCTCTCCCGGCCGAGCGCGGCCCGGGTGTACGACTACTTCCTCGGCGGGGCGCACAACTTCGAGATCGACCGGCAGCTCGCCGAGCAGATCGCCAGCATGACCCCGAACCTGGCGGCGACCATGCGCGCCGGTCGGGAGTTCCTGCGCCGCGCCGTGCGGACGCTGCTCGACGCCGGCATCGACCAGTTCCTCGACATCGGCTCCGGCATCCCCACGGTCGGCAACGTGCACGAGGTCGCCCGGGCGGCCAACCCGAAGGCCCGGGTGGTCTACGTCGACATCGATCCGGTCGCGGTGGCGCACAGCCGGGAGCTGCTCGCCGGCGACGAGCTGACCGGGGTGATCCACGGCGACCTGCGCGAGCCGGAGCGGATCCTGGCCGGGGCCCGTGACCTCGGGCTGCTCGACTTCGGCCGGCCGCTGGGCATCCTGCTCGCCGGGGTGGTGCACTTCGTTCCCGACGCGGACCGCCCCGGCGACGTCCTGGCCACCCTCCGGGCCGCCGCGGCCCCGGGCAGCCACCTGGTCATCTCGCACTCCACGTTCGAGGACCAGCCGCAGGAGATGCTCGACGCGCAGCGCCTCTCGGCGCGTACCGACACCGAGATCACGCTGCGCTCCCGGGCCGAGGTGACGAGCTTCTTCGGCGACTGGACGCTGCTGGAGCCGGGCGTGGTGCACATGCCGCTCTGGCGCCCCGACTCGCCCTCCGACGTGGACGAGCACCCCGAGCGGTTCGGCGCCTTCGGCGGCGTCGCCCGGTACGACCAGCTGACCGCCTGAGCCGATGGGCGCCGTCCCGGAGCCCGGCGGCGACGACCTCAGCCGGTCGGGCGCCCAGCGGTACGCGGCCGAGTGGGCCCGGGCGGTGCGTCGGCTCGGGTTCGTGCCGCTCAGCGCGGCCGAGACCGAACGCCTGCTGCACCTGCACACCGTCCGGCTGGCCCGGGCCCTGCTGGCCGAGCCGTTCTCGCCCCTGCCGGCCGAGGAGGTGGGGCGCGCGCTGGTCGAGGAGCACCTGACCGAGCCCCGGGTGCTCGACTGGTCGGTGCGGGCCCTCGGCGACCGGTTCCTCTCCCAGGTCGCGCCGGACCGGGCCCACCGGGACGGGACGGCGCAACGGGTCGCGGCGTTGCAGGGCGGGCTCGCCGCCGGCTTCGCACGGGCCCTGCGCGACCGCACGTTCGCCCAGCAGGAGCGGATCGCCCGCTCCGCCTGGCAAGCCCGCGACGAGGTGGAGCAGGCTCTGCGCGACAGCGAGGCCCGGTTCCGGGCGGTCTTCGTGGGGGCGGCCACGGGCATCGGCATCGCCGGTGTCGACGGTCAGATCATCGACGTCAACCAGGCGTTCGCGGGCATGCTCGGCTATTCGATCGAGGAGCTGCGGCAGACCAACGTGGCCTCGCTGTTCCACCCCGACGACGCGGCCGGCATGTGGGAGCTCTACCAGGAGCTGATCGAGGGCAAGCAGGACAGGGCGCGGGTGGAGAAGCGCTACTACCGCAAGGACGGCAGCGTGGTCTGGACGGACCTGTCCGTCTCCCTGATCCGCCACGACGACGGCCGACCCCGGTTCACCGTCGCGATGATCGAGGACATCACCGAGCGGTACGAGCTGCAGCAGCGGCTGCGCTTCCAGGCGCTGCACGACCCGCTCACCGGCCTGCCCAACCGGACCCTGTTCTTCGAGACGCTGGGCCGGGTCTTCGACGACGCCGCCGCGGCCCAGCGGGTCGGGGTCTGCTTCCTCGACCTGGACGGCTTCAAGGCGGTCAACGACAGCCTCGGCCACGACCTCGGCGACCGGCTGCTCGTGGTCATCGCCAGGCGGCTGGCGGACTGCGTCGCGGGGCGCGGCCACCTCGTCGCCCGGATGGGCGGCGACGAGTTCGTCATCCTGGTCGACGACGGCGCCGGCATCGACGACGCGGTGCAGGTCGCCGAGATGGCGCTGGCCGCGGTCTCCGCCCCGGTCCGCATCGGCGAGCACCAGCTCGCGGTGTCGGCGAGCGTCGGCATCGTCGAGTGCCCGGTCGGCGGGACGAGCGCCTCGGAGTTGATGAAGGCCGCCGACACCACGCTCTACTGGGCCAAGGCGGAGGGACGGGGCCGGTGGGCGGTCTACGACCCGGAGCGCGGCGCCCGGGACATCGCCCGTTCCGCCCTCGCCGCCGGGCTGCCGGCGGCGCTGGACCGGGGCGAGTTCGTCGTGCACTACCAGCCCATCGTGTCCCTGCTGGAGGGCTCGATGCTGGCCGTGGAGGCACTGGTCCGGTGGCAGCACCCGGAGCTGGGGCTGATCGGGCCGGACCGGTTCATCGGGCTGGCCGAGGAGACCGGCCTGATCGTCCGGCTCGGCGAGTGGGTGCTGCGGCAGGCCTGCCGGGACGCGGAGGCGTGGCGGCGCGAGTTTCCCCGGGCCCAGCTGGTGGTCAGCGTCAACCTGGCCGCCCGGCAGGCCGACGACCCGGGGATCGTGGACACCGTCGCCGACGCGCTCGCCTCCACCGGGCTACCGGCGGACCTGCTGCAACTGGAGCTGACCGAGAGCGCGGTGATGGGCACCGCCGGGGAGCCGCTGCGGTCGCTGCACCGGCTGGCCGCCCTCGGCGTACGGATGGCCATCGACGACTTCGGCACCGGCTACTCCAACCTCGCGTACCTGCGCCGGTTGCCGATCCACTGCCTGAAGCTGGCCGGGCCGTTCGTCGAGGGCATCCGGGGCGAGGACGCCGAGGCGGTGGCCGACCACCGGGACGAGCGGATCGTGGACGCGCTGGTCCGGCTGGCGCACGCGCTGGAGCTGTGGGTGACCGCCGAGGCGGTGGAGACCGAGGTGCAGGCGGAGCGGCTGCGCGCCCTGCGCTGCGACACCGGGCAGGGGCGCTTCTTCGGCCCGCCCGCCGCGGCGGCCGAGATCACCGCCCGCCTGCGCGCCGAGGATCGGGGGCCGACGGGATGAGTCTGACGGACAGCGAGACGACGGTCGCCGTACTCGCCGGGCTGGCGATCCTCGCCGGGTTGGCCGGGGTGGTGGTGCCCGGCCTGCCGGCGCTGCCGCTGTGCTGGGGCGGGGTGCTGGTCTGGGCGGTCTTCGGCGGCGCGGGGCCCGGCCGCTGGGCGGTGCTCGCCGCCGCGACGGTGGTCGCTGCCGGCGGGGTCGTCGTCAAGTACGCCTGGCCGGGGCGGAACCTGAAACGTACGGGTGTGCCCACCTCGTCGCTGCTCGCCGGTGGCCTGCTGGGGCTGGTCGGCTTCTTCGTGATCCCGGTGATCGGGCTGGTGCTCGGCTTCGTCGGTGGGGTGTGGGCGGCGGAGCGGCTGCGGCTGGGCGACTCCCGGCTGGCCTGGCCGGCGACGAAGCAGGCCGTGGCGGCGGCCGGCCTGTCCATGCTGGTCGAGTTCCTCGCCGGCCTGCTCGTCGCCGCGCTCTGGGGCGTCGGCCTGCTCATGGCGTGAGGGTGGCGCGGGCGGCGGCGCGGGGCGGGCGTCGGGTACGGCGCAGCGCCGTACGGTGAGAGAGAGGTGACGTGCCCCGCGCCGCCGCGTGCCGGGCGGTCCGAGCGCCCGGCGGTGGCCCGTCGCGATCGGGCCTGGTCACGGGCTCAAGCATGCCTCGTACCCGCAGGCACGGCAACGCAATTGGCCCGGTGGCCCGGCCGGTCGGCGGGAGCGTCGGGCGGGCCGTTCGCCGGGCGCCGTTCCCATGGACGGGGCAGCTCGACAGGGCCCGTCCGGCGACACCCGGCGGCCCCGGGGCGGTTGCCGGCACGCCGGGCAGGGCATTGACGGTCGACCGGTTCAGCCAGTAGACCTTGGTGATGGAGGCCCGCCGATGAGGAAAGCTCCGCTCACGTTGGAACAACTGCGGGTCGCCGTCGCCGAGGGCGAGATCGACACCGTCGTGCTGGCCCTGGTCGACATGCAGGGCCGGTTGCAGGGCAAGCGGTTCCACGCGCCCTACTTCCTGGACGAGGTGGCCGCGCACGGCAGCGAGGGCTGCAACTATCTGCTGGCGGTGGACGTCGACATGAACACCGTCGACGGCTACGCGATGTCGAGCTGGGAACGCGGCTACGGCGACTTCGCCATGGTGCCGGACCTCGACACGCTGCGCCGGGTGCCCTGGCAGCCGGGCAGCGTGCTGCTCCTGGCCGACCTGGCCTGGCTGGACGGCTCCCCGGTGATCGCCTCGCCCCGGCAGATCCTGCGCAGGCAGCTCGACCGGCTGGCCGCGCACGGGCTGACCGCGTACGCCGGCACCGAGTTGGAGTTCGTGCTGTTCCGCGACTCGTACGAGGACGCCTGGCGGCGCGGCTACCGCGACCTGACCCCGGCGAACCAGTACAACGTGGACTACTCGCTGCTCGGCACCGCCCGGGTGGAGCCGCTGCTGCGCCGCATCCGCCGGGAGATGGCCGGGGCGGGGCTCACCCCGGAGAGCGCGAAGGGGGAGTGCAACCTCGGCCAGCACGAGATCGCCTTCCGCTACGACGAGGCGGTGGCCTGCGCCGACCACCACGTGATCTACAAGAACGGGGCGAAGGAGATCGCCGCCCAGGAGGGCATGTCGATCACCTTCATGGCCAAGCCGAACGCGCGGGAGGGCAACTCCTGCCACATCCACTTCTCGCTGCGTGACGCCGAGGGCCGCTCCGCGATGCTCGGCGACGGGCCCGCGCACCTGTCGACGACCGGGCAGCGCGTGCTGGCCGGGCTGCTGGCCACCATGCGCGAGTTCAGCCTCCTGTTCGCCCCGAACATCAACTCGTACAAGCGCTACCAGCCCGGATCGTTCGCGCCCACCGCGCTGCGTTGGGGCACGGACAACCGCACCTGCGCCCTGCGGCTGGTCGGGCACGGGCAGGGGATGCGGGTGGAGAACCGGGTGCCGGGCGCGGACGTGAACCCGTACCTGGCGATCGCGGCACTCGTCGCCGGCGCCGTGCACGGCATCGAGCGGGAGCTGGAACTGGGCGAGGAGTGCACCGGCAACGCCTACGACGACCCGGCCGCCGACCGGGTCCCCGGCACGCTCCGCGACGCCCTGGCGCTCTGGGCGGACTCGTCGGTGGCCGCCGAGGCGTTCGGCGACGAGGTGGTGGCCCACTACGCCAACCAGGCGCGGGTCGAGCTGACGGCCTACGACGCCGCCGTGACGGACTGGGAGCTCTTCCGTGGCTTCGAACGCCTCTGACCCGCCCCTCACCCCGTCGATCATGGAGTTGTGGTGGGCGGTAGGTGGCGATCCGTGGCTTTCGTGAGGCACCACAACTGCATGATCGACGCCGCAGTACCGCGGGGCGGCCGGGAGAGGGGAGGGGTGGGCTTGAGTGAGGTGGTGGATCCGGCCACCGGGGAGGTCGTGGGGCTCGTGGCCGCCACGACGCCCGACGAGGTCGACGCGGCGATCGCGCGGGCCGACGCGGCCTTCGCGCGGTGGCGCGGGACGGCGCCGGGGGAGCGGGCGCGGGTGCTGCGCCGGTTCGCGGCGGTGGTCGACGCGCACCTGGAGGAGCTGGCGCGGCTGGAGGTGCGCAACTCCGGGCACACCATCGGCAACGCGCGGTGGGAGGCGGGCAACGTCCGCGACGTCCTCGACTACTACGCGGGCGCGCCGGAGCGGCTCACCGGACGGCAGATCCCGGTGCCGGGCGGGCTGGACGTGACGTTCCACGAGCCGCTCGGCGTGGTCGGGGTGATCGTGCCGTGGAACTTCCCGATGCCGATCGCCGCCTGGGGCTTCGCGCCGGCCCTCGCCGCCGGCAACACCGTGGTGCTCAAGCCCGCGGAGCTGACCCCGCTGACCGCGCTGCGCCTGGCCGAGCTGGCGCGAGAGGCGGGCCTGCCCGACGACGTGTTCACCGTGCTGCCGGGCGCCGGGTCGGTGGTGGGGGAACGCTTCGTCACCCACCCCGCCGTACGTAAGGTCTGCTTCACGGGCTCCACCGAGGTGGGCACCCGGATCATGGCCGGCTGCGCCGCCCAGGTGAAGCGGCTGACCCTGGAGCTGGGCGGCAAGAGCGCCAACCTCGTCTTCGCCGACGCCGACCTGGAGCGGGCGGCGGCGACCGCCCCGTACGCCGTCTTCGACAACGCCGGCCAGGACTGCTGCGCCCGCTCGCGGATCCTGGTCCAGCGGCCGGCGTACGACCGGTTCCTGGAGCTGCTCGAACCGGCGGTGCGCGCGCTGCGGGTGGAGGACCCGGCCCGGGAGACCGCCGAGATGGGCCCGCTGATCTCCGCCGCCCAGCGGGACCGGGTGGCCGGGTACGTCGACGGGGCGACGGTCGCCTTCACCGGCTCCCGACCCGACGGCCCCGGCTTCTGGTACGCCCCGACGGTGCTGCTCGCCGACTCGCCCGCGGACCGGCACTGGCGCGAGGAGATCTTCGGCCCCGTCGTCTCGGTGCTCCCGTTCGACGACGAGGCCGACGCGATCCGGCTGGCCAACGACACCGAGTACGGCCTGTCCGGCTCGATCTGGACCCGGGACGTGGGCCGGGCGGTGCGGGTGGCGCGGGCCGTGGAGGCGGGCAACCTCAGCGTCAACTCGCACTCCTCGGTGCGGTACTGGACGCCGTTCGGCGGGATGAAGCGCTCCGGGCTGGGCCGCGAGCTGGGCCCCGACGCGTTGCACGCCTTCACGGACGTCAAGAACGTGTTCATCGCGACGGAGGAGTGATCAGGTGCGGGGTCGTCTTGAGGACCGGGTGGCCGTGGTCACCGGAGCGGGCAGCGGGATCGGGCTGGCCACCGTGCGGCGCTTCGCCGCCGAGGGGGCCCGGGTGGTCTGCGTGGACGTCGACCCCGAGGCGGGCGGGCGGGCCGCCGAGGAGGTCGGCGGCGAGTTCGTCGCCACGGACGTCGCCGACGAGGCGGCCGTACGGGACCTGTTCGACGGGGTGGCCGAGCGGCACGGGCGCATCGACGTGGCGTTCAACAACGCCGGCATCTCCCCGCCGGAGGACGACTCCATCCTCACCACGGGGCTGGACGCCTGGGAGCGGGTGCTGCGGGTCAACACCACCAGCGTCTACCTCTGCTGCAAGCACGTCATCCCGCACATGCGCCGGCAGGGCCGGGGCTCGATCATCAACACCGCCTCGTTCGTGGCGCTGATGGGGGCGGCCACCTCGCAGATCGCGTACACGGCGAGCAAGGGCGGGGTGCTGGCGATGACCCGCGAGCTGGGCGTGCAGTTCGCCCGGGAGGGCATCCGCGTCAACGCGCTCTGCCCCGGCCCGGTCGCCACCCCGCTGCTGCTGGAACTCTTCGCCGCCGACCCGGAGCGGGCCGCCCGCCGGCTGGTGCACGTGCCGATGGGGCGGTTCGGGAAACCGGAGGAGATCGCCGCCGCGGTGGCGTTCCTGGCCAGCGACGACTCGTCCTTCATGACCGCCGCGCAGTTCGTCGTGGACGGCGGCATCACCGGCGCGTACGTCACCCCGCTGTAGGCCGGCCGCCGATCGGGATCACCGCGTACGTCGACGGTGGGTGGTGCAGATCACAGTCGATCGACGACGGCGCTCCGGCCACTCGCTACGGTCCCGTCAGCGGGACTGAATTGCCGCTCTGGTCCGGGTTCCGGGCGACCACGGTCCCGCGTGGATCCGGCGCGCGACACCGTCGACAGGCACCGGGGGCCGGAGCGGGGCGGACATGACCAGCGCTCGCCGGACGGTATGCGTTACGTTGCTCGTCCGTCGGGGTACCAAACGGGCACGGCCGGTTGGATCACCGGGCCGAGGCGGTGATGGCCGAAGCGGGAGGCACTATGAGCTCGGCCCAGGGGGGCGTGGACGAGGGTCGCCCGTCCGCAGGAGGCCGCGACGACGAGTTCCCCCCGTTGCTGGCTGCCGCCTTCGCCGGTGGCGGCGAGATGGGCGAGCTGCTGCAACGCGTCGACTGGTCCGCCCACCCACTGGGCACCCCCGACCGCTGGCCGCCGGCGCTCTGCTCCGCGATCAGCCTGATGCTCGCCTCCAGCTCGCAGATCGCCATGTTCTGGGGCGAGGACGAGCTGGCCTTCTACAACGACGCCTACCGACCGACGATCGGCGACAAGCACCCGGGCGTGCTGGGCCAACCGGCCCGCGAGCACTGGCCGGAGACCTGGAGCGTGCTCGGGCCGCTCCTGGCGGGCGTCCGGCGCGACGGCCGGTCGTACCGCGCCGAGGACCATCCCTTCCCGCTCGACCGCCGAGGCTTCCTGGAGGAGACGTACTTCGACGTCTCCTACGACCCGATCCTGGGCGCCGGCGGCACCGTCGACGGCGTCTTCTGCATCGTCAACGAGACCACCGGCCGCGTCATCGGGGAGCGCCGGCTGCGGCTGCTGGCCGAGCTGGGCACCGAGCTGGCCGAGGTGGACAGCACGCCCGAGCTGGGTCGGGTCGCGGCGACGGTGCTCGACCGGCACCGCTCGGACGTACCGTTCGCGCTGGTGCACCTGTCGGACCAGGCGGGCGGGGCGGCGCTGGCCGGGTGCAGCGGCGTCGACCCGAGGGCGGTCGCCACGCCCCCGCCGGCGCGGCTGGCCGAGGTCGCCGCCAACGGCACCGCCGCCACGGTCGCCGTGCCGGACCTGCTCGCCGAGGCCCCGGCCGACGCGACCGCCGAGGCGCTGGTGCTGCCGATCACCGCCGGGAACGAGACCGTCGGGACGCTGACGGTGGGCGTCGCGCGCCGGCTGCCGCTCACCGACGAGTACCGCGACTTCTTCGACCTGGTCGCCGCGCAGATATCCCGGGCGGTCGGGCGGCAGCAGGCGTACGAGCACGAACGCGCCCGCGCCGCCGAGCTGGCCGCCCTCGACCGGGCCAAGACGAACTTCTTCGCCAACGTCAGCCACGAGTTCCGCACCCCCCTGACCCTGGTGCTCGGCCCGCTGGAGGACCTGCTGGCCGATCCGGCGCTGCCGGGGGCGTACGCCGACCGGCTCGCCACCATGCACCGCAACGCGCTGCGGCTGCTCAAGCTGGTCAACACGGTGCTCGACTTCTCCCGGCTGGAGTCCGGGCGGCTGGCCGCCCGCTACCAGCCCACCGACCTCGCCGACTACACCGCCCGCCTGGCCAGCACCTTCCGCTCCGCCACCGAGCGGACCGGGCTGCGCCTGGTCGTGGACTGTCCGCCGCTGCCGGCACCGGTCTACGTGGACCGGGACATGTGGGAGAAGGTGGTGCTCAATCTCGTCTCGAACGCGGTGAAGTTCACCTTCGACGGCGAGATCCGGGTACGGATCCGCGCGGTCGGCGGGGCCGCCCACCTGGAGGTCGTCGACACGGGCGTCGGCATCGTGCCGGAGGAACTGCCGCAGATCTTCGAGCGCTTCCACCGGGTGCCCGGGGTGCGCTCGCGCAGCCACGAGGGCACCGGGATCGGCCTGGCACTGGTCCGCGAACTGGTCGAGATGCACGGCGGCGAGGTGGCCGTCCGCAGCCGCGTCGACGGAGGCAGCACGTTCACGGTGACCGTTCCGTTCGGTGCCGGGCACCTGCCGGCCGAGCGGGTCGTCGACGCCGGCTCCCCGGCGCAGGTCGAACTGGCGCACGCCGACCTCTACGTCGCGGAGACGGCGCTCTGGACGGGTGCCGCCGCGTCGACCGACACCGACGGGTCGCCCCGGGGCAACGGCGCCGCCGGTCGGATCCTCGTCGCGGACGACAACGCCGACCTCCGCGAACACGTCACCCGGCTGCTCTCGCCGTCCTGGGAGGTGGTCGCGGTCACCGACGGAGTGGAGGCGCTGCGGCACGCCGTCGACGGCACGTTCGACCTGGTGCTGACCGACGTGATGATGCCCCGCCTGGACGGGTTCGGGCTGGTCGCCGCGCTGCGCGCGGACCCGCGTACCCGGCACCTGCCGATCGTGCTGCTCTCCGCGCGGGCCGGGTCAGCCGAGGAGGTCGCCGGGCTCGCGGTGGGCGCCGACGACTACCTCACCAAGCCCTTCTCCGGGCAGGAGCTGATCGCCCGGGTGCGGGCCAACGTCGAGCTGGGCCAGCTCCGCGGCCAGATCATCCGAGGGCTGCGCGCCCTGGCCGACGCGGCGGTGGCGGTCAACACCGCCCGCTCCACGGCCGAGGTGCTCCAGGTCGCCGCGCGGCACGCGCTGAGCCTCGCCGAGGCCGCCCGCGTGGTGGTCTCCGCCACCGGGATGCGCTTCGAGGCCGACGGCGGTGGGCTCTCCTCGATCGAGCCGTCCTTCGTGCTGCCGCTGACCGGCACCACCGGCGAACGCCTCGGCGAGCTGCGGGTCTGGCGCCCCGACGGCGACGGGGCACACACCGACGAGGCCGCGCTCACCCAGCTGGCCCGGCTGGTCGGGGTGCGGCTGGAGAACGCCCAGCTCTACGAGGCCGAGCACCGCATCGCCACCACGCTGCAGCACAGCCTGCTGCCCAGGTCGCTGCCGCAGCTGCCGGGCGCCCTGGTGGCCAGCCGCTACCTGCCGGGTAGCGCCGACGTGGAGGTCGGCGGCGACTGGTACGACGTCATCGCGCTCGGCGACGACGAACTCGTGCTGGCCATCGGCGACGTGGTGGGCAAGGGCGTCCCGGCGGCGGCGGCGATGGGCCAGCTGCGCAACGGACTGCGCGCGTACGTCCTGGAGGGCTTCGACCCCGGCGAGTCGCTGACCCGGCTCAACCGGCTGGTCGGCACGACCGAGGGGCGCTCCTTCGCGACCGTGTTCTGCCTGTGGTTCAGTCCCCGCACGGGTCGGATGCGCTACGCCAGCGCCGGCCACCCGTCCCCGCTGCTGATCCGGGCCGACGACGTGGCGTTCCTGCACGACCGGGCGCTCGGGCCGCCGGTCGGGGCGATCCCCGACACGATCTACCGGACGGTGGAGGGGGAGCTTGCCGCCGGGAGCCGGCTGCTGCTCTACACCGACGGGCTGATCGAGGACCGCAAGCTCGGCATCGACGCCGCGCTGGGCCTGCTGCGGCAGGACGCGGCCACCCCCGGCGAGCACGTGACCGACCTGGTCGACGCGGTGGTGGAGCGGGTCGCGGGGCGGCCCCTGCGCGACGACGTCGCGGTGCTCGCCCTGGAGGCCGCCGAACTCAACCGGTTCGCGCTGCGGCTGCCGGCCGACCCCACCCGGCTCAGTGTGCTGCGCAAGCGGCTGGAGGACTTCCTCGTCGCGCACCGGGTCACCGAGACGGACCTGTTCGACCTGACCGTCGCGATCTCCGAGGCGGCCGCCAACGCCATCGAGCACCCGGTCGAGCCGGCCGAGCCGACGATCGGCGTCGAGGTCACCATCTCCGACCGCACCGTGGTCGCCACGGTGCGCGACAGCGGCCGGTGGCGGGAATCGACCGGGTCGGGTTTCCGGGGGCGGGGGCTGTCCCTGATCGAGGCGCTGGGGGAGCTGTCGGTGACCCGTACCGCCGAGGGGACCGAGGTGACTTTGCGCCGGCGGCTGGCGGACTGAGCGCGCCCGGTCGGCGGCTGGTGGGCTGGGCGCGGCCGACCGGCGGCGCTGCGGGTCGCGGCCGGCGCGGAGCGGGCGGACCGGAGCCGGGAGGGCTCAGGCCGGGCGGAGCCAGGCCTGGTCACCCAGGCCGGAGATGTCCAGCACCCGGTGGACCTGCCGCGAGGGCAGGACGGTGAGCGCGTCGGGAAGGTGCTGGGCGAGCCGGACCACGGCGTGGATCGCCGCCGAGTCGAAGAAGGTGACCGCCCGGAGGTCGAGCGTCACCCGCTCGGCCGGCTCCCGCAGGGCGGTCTGGTACATCGCGTCGGCGGTCGCCATGTCGACCTCGCCGGTGACCAGGACGCGGAGGTGGCCGCCGTCGAGCTCCGCCTGGGCGGAGAAGACGGGAGACGCGCCACCCCCTTGATCCACGGAGCCACAATTGCACAGCGGGCCTGGCACGGCAACAACCGCTCCGGGCGGGCGGTGGCGGGGGTCACCGCCGCGCGCGGCGATAAACTCGGGGCATGACCGTCCGTGCGCCGCTGACCCCAGGCACCCTCTCCCCGCTGCGGCCCGTGCCCGCCCACATCGTCCGCCCGGAGTACGTGGGCAAGAAGCGCCCCCTCCAGTGGAGCGGCTCGCACGTGCAGACACCGGAGACCATCGAGAAGATGCGGGTCGCCGGCCGGCTCGCCGCGCAGGCCACCCAGCTCGCCGGCGAGCACTGCAAGCCCGGCGTGACCACCGACGAGATCGACCGCGTCGTGCACGAGTTCCTCTGCGACCACGGCGCCTACCCGTCGACGTTGGGCTACAAGGGCTTCCCCAAGTCCTGCTGCACCAGCCTCAACGAGGTGATCTGCCACGGCATCCCCGACTCCACGGTGCTCGCCGACGGCGACATCATCAACGTGGACGTCACCGCCTACCTCGACGGCGTGCACGGCGACACGGACGCCACCTTCTGCGTGGGCGAGGTCAGCGAGGAGGCCCGGCTGCTGGTCGAGCGGACCCACGAGGCGATGATGCGCGGCATCCGCGCCGTCGCCCCGGGCCGCCAGATCAACGTGATCGGCCGGGTCATCGAGTCGTACGCGAAGCGCTTCGGCTACGGCGTCGTCCGCGACTTCACCGGCCACGGCATCGGCGAGGCGTTCCACAGCGGGCTCTACGTGCCGCACTACGACAGCCCCCGCCCGACGGACGTGATGGAGCCGGGGATGACCTTCACCATCGAACCGATGATCACCCTCGGCACCCACCAGTACGACATGTGGGACGACGGCTGGACGGTGGTGACCAAGGACCGCAGGTGGACGGCCCAGTTCGAGCACACCATCCTGGTGACCGAGGACGGCCACGAGATCCTCACGCTGCCGTGACGGACACCCCGGCGGCGCTGCGTGAGGCGCACCACGCGGACGTCTCCGGCGGCTGGCTGCGCCCCGCCGTCTTCGGGGCGATGGACGGGCTGGTCACCAACATCGCCCTGATCGCCGGAGTGGCCGGCGGCGGGGTGTCGCCGCGCAGCGTCGTGCTCACCGGCGTGGCCGGCCTGGTGGCCGGGGCCATCTCGATGGGCCTGGGGGAGTACACCAGCGTCCGCTCGGCCAACGAACAGGTCGCGGCCGAGGTCGCCAAGGAGCGCCGCGAGCTGGAGCGGCACCCCGAGGCCGAGGCGCGGGAGCTGGCCGCGGCGTGGACCGCCCGGGGACTGCCGCCCGATCTCGCCATGGAGGTCGCCCAGGCCGTCCGGCGCAACCCGGAGGAGGCGCTGCGGGTGCACGTCCGGGAGGAGCTCGGCGTCGACCCGGACGAGCAGCCCAGCCCCTGGGCGGCGGCGATCTCGTCGTTCCTGTTCTTCTCGGTCGGGGCGCTGGTACCGCTGCTGACCTACCTGTTCGGCGCGACGAGCCTGTGGCTGGCGCTCGCGGTCGGCGGGCTCGGGCTCTTCGTGGCCGGGGCGGTGGTCGCCCGGTTCACCGCCCGGTCCTGGTGGTCCGGCGGCCTGCGTCAGCTCCTGCTCGGAGCCGCGGCGGCCGGCGCCACCTACCTCGTCGGCACCCTCATCGGCGTGCAGGGCGGCCTCGGCTGACCGGGGCCCGCTCAGCCGTCGAGCAGGTCGTCGACCGTGCCGTCGACGGGGCGGCCCCGGGCCGCCAGCTCGTGCGCCTGGCGGGTCAGCACGGCCCCCACCTCGGTCATGTCCGCGCCCGCCAGGCCGGTGCGGCGCACGGCGTCGCCCGGGTCCCGGAAGTAGGTGCGGCTGAGCAGCCCGGCCACCGTGGCCGCCGCCAGCCGCGCCTCGCCGAGCATCAGCAGCGCCTGGTCGGTCTCGTACCACTCGGCCAGTCGGGCGGCCCGGGCGTGCGCCGCGCCGCCCCGGTACCAGGCCCGGCGCGCCGCCGTGCTGAACTCGGCCGGCCGGGCCCGGGCCAGCCGGCCCAGGTGCGCGTCGCGCAGCGTGCGCAGCCAGCCGGTCGGGTCGTGCAACGCCCGGGTGCTGACGTACCGGTCGGCGGTCAACGGCCACAGTGGGGAGATCACCCGGGCCTGGCGCAGGTAGTCGTCCGCGCCGGCGACGGTCAGGTCCACCAGCACGCCGTCGACCCGCCGGGTCGCCGGGGACGGTCCCCCGCCGGGCCGGTAGGTCACCACCAGCAGCCCGACCTCGCCGTCGCCGCCACCGTCGTCGTCGCCGTGGGCCAGCGGGCCGTGCACCGCGACCGCCAGCACGTCGGCCGGGAACCGCCGGCGCACGGCGTCGGCGACCCGCTGCGCGACCGCCCACCGTGGATCGTCGCAGTGGGGTTGGCCGTCGGCGCCGGTCACCGGAGCAGCCTATTCGCGGACGGCCGGCCCGCCCGGCACGCCGCGCCCGGTGGGCACCAGCCGGAAGACGAGGATCTCCCGGCCGCCGGCGCGCTGGGCGTACGTCCGGTAGGCGGGCCACTCGGTGACCAGCAGGCTCCAGAGGCGGTCCCGTTCGGCGCCGGTGGCGATCTCGGCGCGTACCGGGACGTGGCGGCCCCTGACGGTCACCTCGGCGGCGGGGTCGGCGCGCAGGTTCATCGCCCAGCCGGGCTGGTGGGTCTGGCCGAAGTTGGAGCCCACCACCACGTACGCGTCGCCGTCGCGCACGTAGAGCAGCGGATTGCTGCGCGGCTTGCCGGAGCGGCGGCCGGTGGTCGTGATGACCAGCGACGGGATGAGCCCGAGCGCGACCACCCGCCCCCGGGTGAGGCGCCCGACCATCCGGTCGGCGGGGACGAGCAGGCGGACGGCGGCGCCGAACCAGCGGTGGTGGCCGACCCGGCGGGTGAGGGCTCCCAGTACGGGCATGGCGACCAGTGTGCCCGCCACCGGCTGCTCAGTCGAGACGTCGTTCGATCGGCAGCCGGGAGCGGGTGAAGAGTCCCGCGCCGAGCATGGCGACCACCGGCACCACCACCAGGACGCCGAGCGTGGCCCACGGCACCACCACCGGGTACGGCTCCGGGACGGGCCAGAGGCCGGCGTAGCGGCGGTTGAGGGCGGTGAGGATGATCGACGCCGAGCCGAGGCCGGCGACGATGCCGAGCACGGAGCCCAGGACGGCGATCACCCCGGACTGGCAGAGCGAGAGCAGCCGGCGCAGCCCCGGGCCGGCGCCGACCGCCGCGAGGGTGGACAGGTCCGCCCGCCCCTCGGCCGCGGCCAGCCCGGTGGCGATGCCGGCGGCGCCCACGGTGACGACCCCGGCCGCGGCGGCCAGCAGGAGCAGCAGCGGCCGTCCCGTCTCCTCCAGGGCACCCTGCTCGATCTCCACCTGTGCGCCGAGCGGGCGCACGGCGGCGACGAACCGGTCCTGCCGGTCCCCGGGGGGCACGCCGTCGGCGGCTATCGCCCAGCCGAGCGGGTGGACGGTCAGCCCGAGCCGCTCGGCGGCGGCCCGGGAGAGCAGCATCCGGTCCGTGCCCAGCCCGGTGGGCAGCGGATACCCGGCGACCGTGGTGCTGGTCGGGGTGTCGGGCCGGGCCTGCCCGGGGCGGGTCACCTGGACGTCGACCCGCCCGTCGCGCACGTAGCGCGCATCGGTCACCACCACGCCGCCCGCCCGCAGCACGGCGGTGGCGGCGGCGACCTCGGCGGGGGCGGCGCCGGTGAGCACCGGCAGCGCCGCCCCGTCGTCCACCACCACGTGGAAGTACCCGCCGAAGTGGTCCTCCGGTCCCCTGCGGCAGCGGGCGTCCGCCCGGGCCTGCCGCTGCTGCGCCGGGCTCAGCCGGTCGCCGGGTGCCCACGGGCAGGCACGCTCGGCGGGCAGCACCGGCGAGACCTCGCACGGTCCGGTGTCCGGCTCGCAGCGGGGCTCCGCCAGCGGCGCCACCGTGCGCGCCCCCAGGTGGGCGCGCGCGGCCTCGCTGACCCGGGACAGGTCCGGCGGGCCGTGCGGGCCCGGGCCGGTGACCAGCACCGTGGCGGTCGGCAGGGTCGGCCGGTACATCGTCGCCGACCGGGCGTCGTCGCTGGCCAGGTACACCCCGACGGCGACGCTGCCGGCGACCGCCGCCATCACGGCGGAGATCGCCGGGGCGGTGGACGACCGGTTGCGGCTGGCGTCGCGCAGCGCGATGCGGGGCGCCAGCGGCAGGGACCGCCCGAGGCGGGCGAGCAGCCCGACCAGCGTCGGGGTCGCGAAGACCAGGCCCAGCTCGCCGAGGACGAGGCCGGCGAGGATCACCGCCGGTGCCGTCCGGGCCGCCCCGAACGCGGCCACCGCGGCCCCGCCGACGGCCAGGGCCACCCCCGCGGTCAGCCAGCGCCGCCGGTGCGCGGGCGGGGTGCGCCGGCCGGCCAGCCCCGCCACCACGTCCTGCCGGGCGGCCGTCCAGGCCGGGGCCAGCGCGGCCAGCACCCCGGCCAGCACCGCGGCGGCGGCGATCGCCGCGAGCGCCTCCGGCCAGCAGCGGTACGCGCCGAAGCGCGCGCCGAAGAGGTGCTGCTCCACCAGGGGCCGGCCGGCGAACGCGGCGGCGACGCCCAGCGTGACCCCGGCGGCGGCGCCGAGGGCGCCCAGCACCACGCCGTCGGCCAGCACGATCCGGCGCAGGTGGGTGTCGTCCCCGCCGGCCACCGCGACCAGCGCGAGGTCCCGGCGCCGCCGCCGTACGCCGACCGCGAAGGCCGGTCCGACGAGTAGCACCACCTCCAGCAGCCCCAGCCCGCCGACGAGCACCGAGACGCTCATCCCCTCCACGTCCATGGCGGAGCGGCCGTACGGCGCGAACGTGACGGTCTCCGACGCCGGGGCGGCGACACGGGCGCGCACCAGGACGCCGTGCGCGTTGAGCCGACGGAACAGTGCCTCGTCGGCGGCGCGGGGCAGGTCGACGAGCCAGCTCACGTCCGGCTCGGTCTCCGAGCGACCCGCCGCCGGGTGCAGCGTCACCACCGCGCCCAGGTCGTCGGGGTACTCGGCCACCCCGACCACGCGCCAGGAACGGGCGCCGTCGCCGGAGGTGACGGTGCCGCCGAGGCCGACGTCGAGGCGGCGCAGCGCCTCCGGGCTGACCGCGATCTCGTCCGGCCCGGCTGGCGCCCGCCCCGAGTGGAACCGGACCAGCCCCCGGCCGAGCGGGTCGGCGAGGTCCACGGCGCGCGCCGCGAGGCCGTCGTCGACCCGCTCGCCGACCCGGGCGTCGAACGACACCCAGCGGCGCAGCGGGACCACCCGACTCCCGGCCGGCAGGAGGGCGCTCACCTGCTCGGCGGTGACGAGCCCGGCTGAGGGCACGTCCTCCGGGTCGGTGCGCCAGGAGTCGCCCCAGGCGCTCTGCACGAGCGGGTGCCGCACCACCCAGTTCAGCTCCGCGTCGGCCGCGCCGAGCTGGCGGTCGGCCCGTTCGGCCGGGGTCAGCTCGGACATCCGCCAGCTCACCGCGGTGAAGGCCAGCACCAGCACCGGGAGCGTGATCATCGCCAGCACCAGCGCCGTACGCCCCCGGGCCCGCCGGGCCTCCCGCCGGGCGATGCGCAGCGCCGCCCACCAGGAGCCGGTCGCCCGGGCGAGTCGGCCGCCCCGGCCGGCGCTCACCGACCGCTGCCGCTCAACAGCTGCTCCACGCTGCCCAGCGGGGCCGTCGTGTCGACCAGCACCCCGTCGCGCAGGAAGACCACCCGGTCGGCCCAGGCGGCGTGCCGCGCCTCGTGGGTGACCAGCACGGCGGCGGCCCCGGCGTCGACCCGTCGGCGCAGCAGGTGCAGCACCGCCTCGCCGGTCTGCGAGTCCAGTGCGCCGGTCGGCTCGTCGGCGAGCACCAGCCGGCGTTCCCCGACGAGCGCGCGGGCGATGGCCACCCGCTGCTGCTGCCCGCCAGAGAGCTGGTCGGGGAACCGGTCGCCCAGCTCGGGCAGGCCCACCTCGGCCAGCGCGTCCAGCGCGAGGCGGCGGGCCCGCCGGACGCCCGTGCCGTCGAGTTCGAGGGGGAGGGCGACGTTCTCCACGGCGCTGAGGCTGCCGACCAGGTTCAGGTCCTGGAAGACGTAGCCGATGCGGCGGCGCCGTACCTGGGCCAGCCGCCGCCGGTCCAGGGCGCCGAGGGGCTCGCCCTCCACGTACACCTCGCCCGCGGTCGGGCCGTCCAGCCCGCCGGCCAGGGCGAGCAGGGTCGACTTCCCCGAACCGGACGGCCCCATCACGGCGACGAGTTCCCCCGCGTGCACCGCGAGGCTCACCCCCCGCAGCGCGTGCACGGCCGCCGCGCCGCCGCCGTGGGTGCGGTGCACGTCACGCACGTCGAGCACGGGTGTGGCCGGGCTCCCGTCCGCCGGCGGGGTCCCCGTGTTCACCGTCGCGCCTCCTCGTCCGTGCGGTTCACCGCCTCGGCGGGCGTCGTCGGAACGCGGCCGGGCTCCGTCGGACGGTAGCGCACCAGGCTGGTCTCGCAGTGGTCCAGCCAGCGCACCTCGGCCTCGGCCTGGAAGACCATGGCGTCCAGCACGAGCCGCCACGGCAGGTCCTCGGGGCGGTCGCTGGCGTACTTCAACCGGGTCAACTCCTGCAGTGCCCGCATGGTCGCGCTGCGCTGGGTCTGCACCACCGACCGGACGTCGACCCCGGGGGTGGTCAACGCCAGGGCCAGCTTGATCGCCAGCTCGTCACGGGGACGGTCGGTGCGGCTGATCGGGGTGGCGAACCACAGGGCCAGGTCCGCCCGCCCGGCGTCGGTGATCTCGTACGGTCGCTGCCCCGCCTCGCTCTCGGGCAGCGACCGGACCAGCCCGTCGCGTTCGAGGCGGGACAGGGTGGTGTAGACCTGCCCGATGTTCAGCGGCCAGGTCGAACCGGTCGACTCCTCGAACGCGGCGCGGAGCTGGTAGCCGTACATCTGGCCGCGTTCGAGCAGGGCGAGCAGACCGTGTCGGATGGACATGGCAACGGAGTATGCATACCTGGTATGCGACCCGCAACCGGAGCGGGGGCGGCGGTCAGGTGGAACGGCCCGGGAACGGCACCGTCAGCGGGGTCATCCCGGCCGTGCGTCGCCAGCGGGTGGCCCGCAGGGCGTACTCGACCAGGGCGGCCAGGGCCCGGTCCCGGTCGACGCCGGTGGTGACCGGGACCACGGCCCGCCAGAACGCGGCCGTGCGCTCCTCCACCTCGACGGCCAGCCGCAGCGCGCCCGCCGGGTCGGTGACCGGGAACGGCAGCGTGTAGCCGGCCCGGTCCGGCGGGACGCTCCCGCCGCCGGCGCTCAACTGCACGATCAGGCCGTCCCGGCGGCGCCGGTGCGCGGCCTCCGCCTCCCTCGCGGCGTTCCGGGCGGCGCCGGTGAGGCGTACCCCGATGGGACCGTACGCCCAGATCGCGGCGTACTCGGCGGAGAGCGCCGCACGGAGCGCCCCGGCCGCCCCGGACGGTGTCGGTGCGGTCACTTCAACGCCTCCACGTGCGTGGCCCGGGCGGCGGCGATGGAGGCGAGCAGCGCGGCCCGCTCCGCCGGCGCCGCCGCGCAGGCCCTGGTCGCCGTCTCCCGGCCGGCGCGTTCGCCCTCGCGCAGCGCGGCCCGGGCCGCCGCCCGGTCGCCGGGCG